>JACMLV010000782.1 GCA_014379395.1 Burkholderiaceae bacterium | reverse complement strand
CGGCGACCTGGGCGCCTTCCTGACCGGGGACGCGCGCGGCAAGCTGCTGCCGGCCTACCTGCGCGAGCTGGCCCCGGCGCTCGAGGAGGAGCACGCGGCGATGGCCGACGAGCTGCTGGCCCTGGGCAGCAGCGTCAACCACATCAAGGAGATCGTCGCCATCCAGCAGTCGTTCGCCGGTCCGCGGCGGCTGCTCGAGCCGATCCTGATCGGCGACCTGTTCGACGACGCGCTGCGCATGAACGCCGGCGCGCTGACGCGCCACAAGGTCGAGGTGGTCAGGCCGGCCGGCGCGCTGCCGGCGCTGCCGCTCAACCGCAACCGGATGCTGCAAATCCTCGTCAACCTGATCAGCAACGCCAAGCACGCGCTGGGCGACGCCGCCTCCGGCCGCGCCCGCATCACGCTCGACGCCGTCCTGCTCGACGGGCCGCTGCTGCGCGTCACCGTGGCCGACAACGGCGGGGGCATCGCGCCGGAGAACCTGACGCGCATCTTTTCGCACGGCTTCACCACGCGCCGCAACGGCCACGGGTTCGGCCTGCACGGCAGCGTGCTGGCGGCGCGGGAGGTGGGCGGCAGCCTCTGCGTGCACAGCGACGGCGCCGGACGCGGCGCCACCTTCACGCTCGACGTTCCAGTCGCCGCCGCGCCCGCCCGGCCGAGCGCGATCCATGATGGAGGCGCGCCATGAACAGCCTGTCCCAGCTCGCCCTCGACTTGATCCCGCACGGCTACTGCCTGTCATGGCAACCCGGCCTGCTGTGGCTGCACGGCATCTCCGACCTGGTCACGGCGCTCGCCTACTACACGATTCCGGTCATGCTGCTGTGGTTCGTGCGGCGCCGCCGGGATCTGCAATTCAGCTGGATCTTCGTGCTGTTCGGGGTCTTCATCATGGCCTGCGGCGCCACCCATGTCATGTCGCTGTGGAACCTGTGGTTCCCCGACTACCTGGCGGCGGGCATCGTCAAGGCCGTCACCGCGCTGGCCTCGGTGGGCACCGCGCTGGCGCTCTTTCCGCTGCTGCCGAAGGCGCTGGCGCTGCCCGGCCCGGCCCAGTGGGCGGCGGTGCACGACAATCTGCGCGGCGAGATCGCCGAACGCCGCCAGGCCGAGGACGAAGTGCTGCGCCTCAATAGCGCGCTCGAGGAGCGGGTCGCCGCCAGGACCGCCGAGCTGCAGGCGGCCAACAGCGAACTGTCGCTGCTGCACGTCGAACTGGAAGCGCGGGTGCAGCGCCGCACCGCCGAGTTGCAGGCGGCCCAGGCGGAGCTGCTGAACATGGCGCGCCTGGCCGGCATGGCCGAAATCGCCACCAACGTGCTGCACAACGTGGGCAACGTGCTCAACAGCGTCAACATCTCCGCCGGCCTGATCGACACCCGGCTGCGCGGCTCCAAGCTCAAGGGGCTGGCGCGCGCGGCCGGCCTGCTCGACCAGCACGCCGGCGACCTGGGCGCCTTCCTGACCGAGGACCCGCGCGGCAAGCTGCTGCCGCGCTACCTGCGCGACCTGGCCCAGGCGCTCGAGGACGAGCACGCGGCCATGGCCGACGAGCTGCTGGCCCTGGGCAGCAGCGTCGACCACATCAAGGAGATCGTCGCCATCCAGCAGTCGTTCGCCGGTTCGCGGCGCGAGGCCGAGCCGCTGCTGATCGGCGCGCTGATGGACGACGCGCTGCGCATGAACGCCGGCGCGCTGGCGCGCCACCAGATCGAGGTGGTGAAGGACTTCGCCGAACTGCCGGCGCTGCCGCTCGAGCGCAACCGGGTGCTGCAAATCCTCGTCAACCTGATCAGCAACGCCCGCCACGCGGTGGCCGACGCCGCCGCCGGCACGGCCCGCATCACGCTCGGCGCCGCGCT
>JACMLV010000781.1 GCA_014379395.1 Burkholderiaceae bacterium | reverse complement strand
TGTCGGACAGGGTCAGGGTGCGCACCTGGCGCGCCGACTGGCCGATCTTCAATTCGTCATAGGTGATGTTTTCTACAAATTCTTGGGTGCCTTGACTTGCATGCATTGAATGGGTACTCCGAAATGATGCTGGTGGGAAGGGGGCCGAACGGATGGAAGGGCTGTTCCGGAAAGCGCAGTTTGCTCGCGATTGTTCACGATCTTATCAAACAACCCGTTGATTTACATCAATTTTTAGGAAATAAGTTGGTGCAAAGAAACGCTTTGCTGCGCTGCGGCAGGGCCCCGCGCCGACGCGCCATCTGCTACGCTGAGGGATTGTGGCGATCCCGCCCGGCCAACCCAAAGCTACCAACGATGAAATCAATTGCCCAGATTCTTACCGAAAGCCGCACCATCGCCGTGGTCGGCCTGTCCAACAACCCCGAGCGCGCCAGCCACGAGGTGGCCGAATACCTGCAGGGCCACGGCTACCGCGTCGTGCCGGTCAATCCGGTGTACGCCGGCCAGAGCATCCTCGGCGAGCCCTGTCACGCCAGCCTGGTCGAGGCCGCCGCCGCGCTGGCGCCGCTGCAAATCGACCTCGTCGACTGCTTCCGCAAGGCCGACCAGATCGTGCCGCTGGCGCGCGAGGCGGTTCAAATCCGCGCGCGCTGCCTGTGGCTGCAGCTCGACATCGTCAATGAAGAAGCCGCCGAGCTGGCGCGCGCCGCCGGGCTCGACGTGGTGATGGACCGCTGCACGAAGATCGAGCACGCCAAGCTGGGGTTGGCCCGATGAAGGCGCGCGAGCGTTTCCGGGCCGGCAAGGAGCTAAAGCTTGCCGACGAGGCGGCCGGCGCCACGCCGCTGGGCGCGGGCGACGATAACAAGTTGAGCAAGGCCCAGGTCAAGGCGCTCGACCGCGAGGATACGCTGGCGCTGACGGCGAAGATCGGCGTGTGCCAGGCGATGTTGTACGCCGAGCACCGGCGAAAGGTGCTGCTGGTGCTGCAAGGCATGGACACCGCCGGCAAGGACGGCACGCTGCAGGCCTTGTTCGCCAACGTCAACCTGATGGGCGTGCGCGCCGCCGCCTTCAAGGCGCCGACCGAGATCGAGCTGGCGCACGATTATCTGTGGCGCGTGCACGCGCAGGTGCCGGGGCGCGGCGAGATCGCGATCTTCAACCGCAGCCATTACGAGGACGTGCTGGTGCCGCGGGTGCACGGCCTGATCGACCATAAGGAATGCGCGCGCCGCTACGCGCAGATCGGCGACTTCGAACGCATGCTGGCCGAAACCGGCACCGTGATCGTCAAGGTGTTCCTGCACATTTCCAAGGAAGAGCAGCGCGAGCGCCTGCAGGAGCGGCTCGACGACCCGGACAAGCAATGGAAATTCGATCCGAACGACCTGGTGCAGCGCAAATCGTGGAATGAGTACCAGCGCGCCTACGAGGCGGCGATCACGGCCACCGACTTTGATCACGCGCCCTGGTACGTGGTGCCGGCCAACTCGAAGACCCAGCGCAACCTGATCGTCGCCACGCTGATGCTGGAAACGCTGCAAGAGATGCGGCTCGGTTTCCCGCCGCCGGATGCCAAGCTGTCGAAGTTGAAGGTGGTTTGAGTCAGTCCGTTCTGACATCGACTTGCTGGTTGAATTTACCGATCAGTAGCCCATAGCGATCCGCTTCCGCCATGTCCAGCACCACTTCGGCGCAGGCAGGGCAGAAGTCGCCGGTCAGGCCGTGAATGACCGTGGATTCGCCCTTGTAGGTGTAGGGCGTGTCCCGGATATCGTGAACCAGTTCCGCCGCGCCGCAGACCGGACATTTCATTTTTATCGCTCCGCTTTTCCGCGAAATTACCCCGATTACTTATCGATTTCAAGCGGCCTCATGTCACTTGCGCGGCGCCGCCAGTCGGTCGAGCATGGACTTCACCGCCGCCATCTGCACGCCACTTTTTGCGTAAAAATCGGGCAGGAAGGGGTTCACGCTGGTGTAGCCCCAGAAATCCCAGCAGCCGCGCGGGTTGTAGGGATACAGCGCGCTCGGCTCGACTTGCGGGTAGAGCACGATGATGCGGTTGCTGTCGGCCAGCTCGTTGTAGCCGGTCTTCGCGTAAAAATGGTCGCCCACCGCCTGCGCGCCTTGGCGGCAGCCGTGGAAGGCGACGTGCACCCGGCACGCCGCGCTGGCGCAGGCCGCCGGCACGTAGGCGTAGGCGGTGTTGCTCATGCTCGACAGGTAGCCGCGGATGTAGGCGCGCTGGTTGAACTTCAGGATTTTGCCGCTGAGCTTGGCCGACGGCGGATTCAGCTGCGGGTAGATGTGGCGCAGGATGTCGCCCGCCTGCGAGAAGTCGCAATCGTTGATGTACGGCGGCCCGGTCAGCGCGCAAGCCTGGTCGGTGTTGCGGTCGGTGATGATGGCGTGCCCGGCTTTGACGTCGGCCACGTAGGCCAGCTGCCCGGTCGGCACGCCGGCCAGCTGATAGAACTTGAAGGTCTGGTCGACCACCGGGCGCGTCACGGTCTGGTCGCTGGTGCCGCTGAATAGATATACCTTTTGACGCTTGAGGTTGGCGGTGTCGTCGATCCGGCCCTCTTTGGCGAACACTTGCGCGGCGCGCCAGGTTTCGACGGCCACCGGCGGCGCGCTGTGCGCCTCGCCCGGATTCATGCACGAACTCATCGCGTTGGCCAGGTAGGGGATGTACGGCCAGACGCCGGGATAGCCGGCGCAATAGTAGGGGCCGCCCGCCACCAGCCCGGCGCCCACGACGATGCCGGAGTAGGCGACCGCGAACTGCCCGGCCATGAAGGCGCCCGACGACAGGCCCGACACCGAAGTCTGGCTCAGGTCGGCCTGCAGGGCGGGCAGGGCCGGCGGCTGGGCGCGGCCGTCGCGGGCGGCCGCGAGCGACAGGACCAGGCACAGCGCGGTGAGCAGATAATGCGGCCGGAGCGTTGGCGAAATGCGCATGGATTTCCTTTATGTTGGGGGCGGCGCCAAGGCGAGGCGCCAAGGCGAGGCGCCAAACCGGCGCGGGGAAAAAGTTTCAGGATAACAAAAAAATGCGGGGACGAAGCCGATTGCAGCGTTCCGATTGGCAATAATCAAGCCGCGCCGCAGAAAACGTGCTGGTGCGCTTTGGCATAGAATGATTTTTTATTTCTCGACCGGGGCCGCGCCATGTTCAAGCTGTTTTCCAGATTCCTGATCGCGGCCGCGCCGGCCTTGGTGGTGGCGGCGCCGGCGCTGGCGCAGTCGTCCGCGGCGTCGGCCAGTTGCCCGGTCATCTTGCGGCACAGCTTCAACCGCCTGCAGGACGAGGCGCCGCAAGCGCTCTGCCAGTACGCCGGCAAGGTGGTGCTGGTGGTTAATACCGCGAGCTATTGCGGCTACACCAGCCAGTACGAGGGACTTGAAGCCCTGTACGCCAAATACGGCGCCAAGGGCCTGGTTGTGCTGGGCTTTCCTTCCAATGACTTCGGCAAGCAGGAGCCGGGCAGCGGCAAGGAAATCGCCGATTTTTGCTACAACACCTATGGCGTGAAGTTCCCGATGTTCGCCAAGACGGTCGTGTCCGGGCCGAACCCAAATCCGCTGTACGCGGAGTTGCGCAAGCTGACTGGCAAGACGCCGGCTTGGAATTTCCACAAATTCCTGATCGACCGCAGCGGCAAGGTGCTCGACAGCTATCCGAGCAAGGTCACGCCGGACGACAAGAAGCTCGTTGGCGCGCTCGAAAAAGCGCTGGCCATGTAACACCGTTGCCATGCCGCCGCTTATGGCGCGGCGGCCAGGGTCGCCCTGAGCGGCCCGCGCAGGGCGTTGCAGACCATGATGTCCTGCGCCGCGTCGAGCATGGCGCGCGTGATGACGCGCTCGGCGGCATTCCATGCCGGGTCGGCCAGCACGGCCGCGCGCATCACGCCAGGCAGCAGGCCGCAGGCCAGCGGCGGCGTGTACCAGCGCCCGTCGAGCTTGACGAACACATTGCTGCGTCCCCCTTCGGTCAATTCTCCGCGCTCGTTGAAGAACAGGGTGTCGAAGGCGCCCCGCGCCTCGGCCGCGCGCCAGGCCGCGTCGTAGCGCGTGCGCACGCTGGTTTTATGTCGCAAGAAGAGCGCGTCGGCGCGGCTCGCATCGGCGGCGAGCAGCAGCCGCACCGGTTCCTGTAGCGCGTGCAGCGCGCCTGTTTGCACCGTCAGCGCGCCGGACTGATCGAGCGCCAGCCGCAGGCGGAAGGGCGTATCCGGCGCCAGCTTGGCGCAGGCCGCGTCGAGCGCCGCGCCGGCTTTCGTTGCATCCCACGGAAAACCGAAGTAGCGCGCCGAGGCGCCCAGCCGCGCCAGATGACGCGCCCGTTCCCGGCAGCCTTGGGCGGTCGCGTGGATCGTTTCGAACAGCTCGAACGCTTGCGTCAGCCCGGTCAGGAAACCGGCCTTCAATTGGCATTCCGCGTACTCGTCGGCCGCTTCGCTGTCGAACACGATGCCGGCGCCGACGCCCATTTCGCCGCGCCGCACGCCGTCCGCCGGCGCTTGCAGCGCGAGCGT
>JACMLV010000780.1 GCA_014379395.1 Burkholderiaceae bacterium | reverse complement strand
TCTGGCCGAGGTCGGCGGCGGCGTCCCGATCGGTGTCGGCGCCGTCGACGCCGTCTCCGTTCACGGCTCGAGCCACTCCAGGTCTTTGCCGAGGCCGTGCGTGAGGCGCTGCCAGCGCGTCGCCGCCTGCGCGTCGATCTGGTTGCTGGCGGTGTCGATGCGGCAGCCGCCGCGTCCGACATGGGCGTCCTCGACGATGCGCCAGCCGTCCTTTTCCAGTTCCTCGCCGATGCCTTCGCGCACCACCTTGGCGTCCTGCGGGTTGAGCGCCAGCTCGGCCGGCAGTTGCAGCGAGGGCAGGGCGTCGATCGCCTTGCGCACCACCGGCAGAATCAGTTCCGGGCGCGCCCGCAGGGCGCCGCCGAGCATGCCGCGCGCCAGATGCAGCGCCAGCTCGAGCACGTCGTTGGCGATCAGCTGGTCGGCGTGGGTCAGGGCCTCGCCGAACTGCTGCGCCATTGCGCGCACATGTTCGAGCTCGGCGGCGGCGGCGGCGCGCCCCTGGGCGTGCGCCTCGGCCAGGCCGGCGGTCTGGCCGGCGGCCAGGCCGGCCGCGTAGCCGTCCTCGTGGCCGTCCTCGTGGCCGGCGTTCAGGCCCTCCTCGCGCCCGCTCGCCAATCCCTCTTCGCGTCCGTTGGCCCAGCCTTGCTCGTAGCCGTCGGCGCGGGCCCGCTCGCGCAACTCGTCGATTTCCTCTTCGCTGATCGACGGCGTCAGGTCGAGCTCGAGTTCGGGTTCCGCTTGCGGGGCCGGCGCCGCAAGCGGCGCCCGTTTGGCGACCGCGCTCGGCCGATCGTCGCCGAACGACGTCATCTCCCAGCGCTGATAGGCGCTCTGTTGTTCCTTGGGCAGCAGCTTAGACAAAGGAATCCTCCCCCTTGCCGCCTAACACGATCTGGCCTTCGTCGGCCAGGCGCCGCACGATCTGCAGGATCTGCTTTTGCTGGGTCTCGACCTCGGACAGGCGCACCGGGCCCTTCGATTCGAGGTCCTCGCGCATCATCGCGCCGGCGCGCTGCGACATGTTCTTGAAGATCTTCTCGCGCAGGTCGGCCGAGGCGCCCTTCAAGGCGATGATCAGCATCTCCGACTGCACCTCGCGCAGCAGCAGCTGGATGCCGCGGTCGTCGATGTCGGTCAGGTTGTCGAACACGAACATCTCGTCCATGATCTGCTGCGCCATGTCGTTGTCGTAGTTCTTGATGTTGTCCATCACCAGGCCCTCTTGCTCGCCGCTCATGAAGTTGAGGATCTCGGCCGCCGCGCGCACCCCGCCGAGCGAGGATTTCTTGATGTTCTCGTTGCCCGACAGGAGCTTGGTGAGCACGTCGTTCAGTTCGCGCAGCGCGGCCGGCTGCACGCCGTCGAGGGTGGCGATGCGCAGCACCACGTCGTTGCGCAGGCGGTCGGTGAAGTGCGACAGGATCTCGCAGGCCTGGTCGCGCTCCAGGTGGACCAGGATGGTGGCGATGATCTGCGGGTGCTCGTTGCGGATCAGCTCCGACACCGACTGCGAATCCATCCACTTCAGGCTCTCGATGCCGGAGGCGTCCTTGCCGCCGAGGATGCGCGAGAGCAGCACCGAGGCCTTGTCGTCGCCCAGCGCCTTGGTCAGCACCAGGCGGATGTACTCGTCCGAGTCGAGGCCGACGGTCGAGTTGAGCTCGGTCTGGATGCGGAACTCCTCGAGCACCTCGCCGACCGCCTCGTGGGCGATGCCCTTCATGGTCGCCATCGAGGCGCCCAGCTTGAGCACCTCGCGCGGGGTCAGGAAGCGCATCACCTCGGCCGCCTCGGTCTCGCCGATGGCCAGCATCAAAATCGCCGCTCTTTGCAATCCTGTGGTTTCGTTAGTCATTTCCCAGCCATGCCTTAATCACGTTGGCGACGATGCGCGGATCGGCCTGGGCCAGCGACTTGGCCATCGACAGGTTGTCGCGGTAGGCCTGCGCGGTTCTCTCCTCGAGCTCCTGGGCGGCGTTCTTGGCCGCCTGCTCGGGCGTGATCAGGCCGGCCGCCAGCGCGATCGCGGCGGCCTCTTCCTCTTCCTTGGCGCGGATCTGCTCCGGCGTCGGCGGCAGCTCGGGCGGCGGCGGCGGCTTGGTCATCTCGTCGAAGCGGTTGATGACCGGACGCAGCAGGCGGCGCACGAAGCGCAGGTAGATGAACAGCGCGATCAGGGCGTAGGCCAGGTACTTGGCGACCTCGATGATCAGGGGCCGGTTCTCCGGGTCGCGCCACCAGCCCAGCGGGTCCTGCTCGACCGGCTTGTCGACCCCGTCGAAGGGCGAATTGGCCACCGAGAAGCTGTCGCCGCGCTCCTGGTTGTAGCCCATGGCCGACTTGACCAGGTCGTTGATCTGCGCCATCTCCACCGGCGACAGCGCCTTGACCGTCAGCTTGCCGGCCTTGTCGACGGTGCGCCGGTAGTTGACCACCACCGCCACCGACAGGCGGCGCAGGCCGCCCATCGACTTCTGTTCGTAGCGCACGGTCTTGTCGACTTCGTAGTTGGTGGTCGAATCCTTGCGCATCGGGCCGTTTTGGCCGCCCGCGCCGGCGGCCGGGCCGCCCACGCTCGACGACAGCGGCGCGGTGGCCGGGCTGGGCGG
>JACMLV010000779.1 GCA_014379395.1 Burkholderiaceae bacterium | reverse complement strand
GACCAGGGCCGCGTTCTTCTGCGTGACGTTGTCCATCGCGCCGATCGCCTGGTTGACCTGCTCGATGGCCAGGCTCTGCTCGCGGCTGGCGGCGGCGATCTCGTTGACGATGTTCGACACCTGCCGCACGCTGGTCACCACCCGCGAAATCGTCGTGCCCGCTTGCGCCACCAGGGCGTTGCCGGTGTCGACGTGCGCCACCGAGTCGTCGATCAGCACCTTGATCTCCTTGGCCGCGTTGGCGCAGCGCTGGGCCAGCATGCGCACCTCGCCGGCCACGACCGCGAAACCGCGTCCGTGCTCGCCGGCCCGCGCCGCTTCCACCGAGGCGTTCAAGGCGAGGATGTTGGTCTGGAAGGCGATGCCGTCGATCACGCCGATGATTTCGACGATCTTGCGCGACGAGGTGTGGATCGCGTCCACCGTTTCGACCACCTGCGCCACCACCGCGCCGCCTTCGATGGCGACGTCCGACGCCGACGCCGCCAGCGCGCTGGCCTGGCTGGCGTTGTCGGCGTTTTGTTTGACGGTCGAGGTCAGCTCTTCCATCGTCGACGCGGTCTCTTCCAGCGCGGCGGCCTGCTGCTCGGTGCGCGCCGACAGTTCGGCCGTGCCGGAGGCGATCTGGAGCGCGCTGCTGGCGATGGTGTCGGTGCCGGCGCGCACTTCGGAGACGATCTCCACCAGGCTGCCGTTCATGTCGCCCAGGGCGCTGAGCAGGCGGCCGGTCTCGTCGCCCGATGCGGAGGCGATCCGGCTCGTCAGGTCGCCCGAGGCGACCGTCTCGGCCAGCCGGACCGCGTCGGAAATGGGCACGGTGATGCTGCGCGTGATCAGCCAGGTGACGCCGGCGCCGAAGGCGATGATCGCGCCGATCAGCGCGACGATCAGGGCGCGCGCGCTGCGGTATTCGCTGTCGACGCTGGCGAGCAGCTGCTCGCTGCGCTGTTCCTCGAAGCGCACGATGGCGTCGAGGGCGCCCCGCCATGCCTTCTGCCGGGGACGCAGGTCGCCCATCAGGAGGCGCGCCGCCTCGTCGTTGTGGCCGCCGGCGCCAAGTTCCAGCACGCGCGCGATAAGCGGCGCGGCGGCGGCCGCCTTGCGGTCGGCATCGGCCAGCAGCGCCTGCTTTTTGGCCGTGGCCGGCCCGGGCGCGGAAAATTTCTGCGCCAGTTGTTCCCTGGCGTCGGCGTAGCGCTTCAGGTCCTGGCCGACGCGCTCGGTTTCCTCCTTCGCGCCGGTGGCATCGGTCATCGTGACGACGTTGCCCAGGCCGATCCGCAAATCCAGCGCCGCGTTGCCCATCGTAGTAACAAGGCGAATTTCCGCGTCGGCGACGTTGGTGATTTCCTGCGTCTGGCCGCGCAGGTGTTCGATGCGCATGACGCCGATTCCGGCGGCCGTCAAGAGCAGCCCCATCACGAGCGCCGAGCCGGCGACGAGGCGCGTGCCGATTTTCATATCGTTGAGCTTCATCTTTTTCCTTTTATAGGCGAGAGCGCTTGCGCGCGGGGCGGTAGGTCATCGGTGTCTGTGGCGCCGGCGTCGGCGACGGCTGGGCCGAGCTGTTCAAGATGGGCCGCCAACAGGCTGTCGCGCAGCCGCTGGAACTCGGGCGATTCGCGCAAGGCGATCCGTCCCGCTTGCTCCAGCTGGCGCACCTGCAGCGGCAGGATGGTCAGCGCGGTCGGCACTTGCAGCAGCGTCTGGCGCAACCCGTGCTTGACGTCGTGCAGGCTGACGCTGATGATGTGGATTTCGGCGTCCGGCGCGAACGGGCTGCCGGCCTGGTCGCGCAAGGCGGTCAATTCCTGCGCCCAGCGCCGCGCGTTGTCGTGCATTTCGGCGATGGTGCCGGCGGTGGCGCGCGCGCCGGCGCCGAAGATCAGCGCGTCGAGCACCTGCCCGGTGCCGGGGATGCGGTCGCTGCGGTCGATGCGCTCGGCGGTGTCGCGCTCCGAGTTCACGCTGATCAGCACGATCTTGTGCACCGATCCCGGCGGAAGCGAGCCGAAGCTCGTCTCGAGCGAGCCGCTTGCGGTGACGCGGTCGACCAGGCTGCGCACGCCGAGGTTATCGACCATGCCTCCATCGACGAGATGGATGTAAGGACGCTCGGTGGAGTCCTTGTAGCTTTGCGCGATGAGATCCAGCATGCGCGCCGACAGGTTCCCGTCCGCGCGTGGTGCCCCGTCCAGCGGCGCAGCTTGCGGGCAGCTGCCCGCGTAGTTGCGCAACGTGATCGGGCTCAGCAGGATCGGCACCGCGGCAGACGAGGCAACTGCGAACGACAGCGGCACGCTGTCCAGGTCGGAACAGATCAGGCTGAACTGCTCGGGTGTGAACTCGAAGGGTGCGCCGGTGGTCAGGTCGGTTGCGGTGACCAGGAGGTGGGGCTTCGGGCGATT
>JACMLV010000778.1 GCA_014379395.1 Burkholderiaceae bacterium | reverse complement strand
TTCGCGCAGCGCCTTCATCTTCTTGACCGGGTCCTTTTCCTTCAGGATGCGGGCCACGACGTCGGCCGCCTTGGCGCCGCCCGGCACGTATTCGCCGCTGGCGAAGTCGAGCCGCAGGATGTCCTTGCCGACCTTCTTGTAGAAGCCGGCGCCGCTCTTCTGGCCCAGCGCGCCCTTGGCCACCAGGGACGCCAGCACGGCCGGGGTTTCATAGACGCCGAAGAAGGGATCGCCCGCCAGGTTGTCCTGCATGGTCTTGATCACATGGCCCATCGTGTCGAGGCCAACCACGTCGGCGGTGCGGAAGGTGCCGGACTTGGCGCGGCCCAGCTTGGCGCCGGTCAGGTCGTCGACCACGTCCGGCGACAGGCCGTATTTTTCGGCTTCGCGCAGGATCGCCAGGATGCCGAACACGCCGACCCGGTTGGCGATGAAGTTCGGCGTGTCGAAGGCGCGCACGACGCCTTTGCCGAGCGTCGTCGTGAGGAAGGCTTCGAGCTGGTCGAGGATGGCCGGCTTGGTCGAGGTGGTCGGAATCAGTTCGACCAGGTGCATGTAGCGCGGCGGGTTGAAGAAGTGCACGCCGCAAAAGCGCGCCTTCAATTCGGCGTCGAAACCCTCGGCCAGCGCGTTGATCGACAGGCCCGAGGTGTTGGAGGCGAAGATCGCGTTGGGCGCGATGTGCGGCGCGACCTTTTTGTACAGGTCGTGCTTCCAGTCCATGCGCTCGGCGATCGCTTCGATGATCAGGTCGCAGCCGGCCAGCAGGTCCAGATTGTCTTCGTAGTTGGCCACTTCGATCAGCGCGGCGTCGTCCTTGTTGCCGAACGGCGCCGGGCTGAGTTTTTTCAGGTTGTCGATGGCGCGCAGCACGATGCCGTTCTTGGCGCCCTCTTTGGCCGGCAGGTCGAACAGGACGACCGGCACTTTGGCGTTGATGCAATGGGCGGCGATTTGGGCGCCCATCACGCCGGCGCCGAGCACGGCGACTTTCTTGACGATGAAATTGCTCATGTGTGATTCCTCAGTCGATTAAAACAGGTCGGCGTCGAGCGCCATCAGGTTGGCCGAGCCGGAACGCGCCTGGCGGATCAGGGTTGCCGTTTCCGGTTGCAGGCGGGCGAAGTAGAAGCGCGCCGTGGCCAGTTTGGCTTTGTAAAAATTGTCGCCGCCGGCTTCCTTCGCCAGCGCGATTTTGGCCATCCGGGCGAAGAAGTAGCTGTAGACCAGGTGGCCGACCACGCGCAGGTAAGGCACGGCGGCGGCGCCCACCTCGTCCGGGTTCTGGAACGCCTTCATGCCGATTTCCATGGTCAGCTTGCCGACCTTGGCGCCCAGCTCGCCGAGCGGCGTGACGAATTCGCTCATCGCCTCGTCGGTGCCGTTTTCCTCGACGAAGGCCTGGATCTTGGCGCCGAACTTGCGCAGCTTGGCGCCGTTGTCCATCAGCACCTTGCGGCCCAGAAGGTCGAGCGACTGGATCGTGTTGGTGCCTTCGTAAATCATGTTGATGCGGGCGTCGCGCACATACTGCTCCATGCCCCACTCGGCGATGTAGCCGTGGCCGCCGAACACCTGCATCGCCTCGGAAGTGGCGATCCAGCCGTTGTCGGTGATGAAGGCCTTGATGACCGGCGTCAGCAGCGCCACCTCGTCGGCCGCCTCCTTGCGCACCTCCTCGTCCGGGTGGTGCAGCTCGCGGTCGATCTGCAAGGCGCAGTACGAGGCGAAGGCGCGCCCGCCCTCGGCGTAGGCGCGCGCCGTCAGCAGCATGCGGCGCACGTCGGGATGATGGATGATCGGGTCGGCCGGCAGGTCCGGCGCCTTGACGCCGGACAGGCTGCGCATCTGGATGCGGTCCTTGGCGTAAGCCAGCGCGTTCTGGTAGGCGACCTCGGTCAGGCCGAGCGACTGCATGCCGACGCCCAGGCGGGCCGCGTTCATGAACACGAACATCGCGTTCAAACCCTTGTTCGGCTCGCCGATGATCCAGCCGCGCGCGCCGTCCAGGTTCATCTGGCAGGTGGCGTTGCCGTGAATGCCCATCTTCTCCTCGATGGCGCCGCAGAAGATCGGGTTGCGCGCGCCGAGCGAGCCGTCGGCCTGGGGCAGGAATTTCGGCACCAGGAACAGCGAGATGCCCTTCGAGCCGGCCGGCGCGTCCGGCACGCGGGCCAGCACCAGGTGCAGGATGTTTTCCGACATGTCCTGCTCGCCGGCCGAGATGAAGATCTTGTTGCCGGTGATCAGCCAGGAGCCGTCGTCCTGCGGCAGCGCCTTCGAGCGCAGCAGGCCGAGGTCGGTGCCGCAATGGGCTTCGGTCAGGCACATGGTGCCGCTCCACTGGCCCGAGGCCAGCTTGGGCAGGTACAGGCGCTTCTGCTCGTCGGTGCCGTGCTCGGCCAGGCACTCGTAGGCGCCGTGCGACAGGCCGGGATACATGGTCCAGGCCTGGTTGGACGAGTTCAGCATTTCATAGAAGGAGTTGTTGAGCACCACCGGCAGGCCCTGGCCGCCGTATTCGGGCGAACAGGCCAGCGCGCCCCAGCCGGCCTCGACGTATTTCTGGTAGGCCTCGCGGAAACCGGTCGGAGTGGTCACCGTGTGCGTGTCCGGATCGAACTTGCAGCCCTCGCGGTCGCCGCTCTGGTTCAGCGGGAACAACACCTCGGAGGTGAACTTGGCGCCCTCTTCGAGCACCTGGTTGATGATGTCGGCGTCAACTTCGGCGTAGTCCGGCATTTGCTTCATTTCCTGCTCGACTTGCAGCAATTCGTGCAGCACGAATTGCATGTCGCGCACTGGTGCGATGTATTGGCCCATGGTTGTCTCCTGATGGATGAATTTGTTATTTGGCGGAAGGTGGTGTTAGGACGCGGTTTAAAACTTGTCTTGCAGTTTATTGTTTCAGACGGGCAACGGCGGCCCCTTCGGACGGCGGCTGTTGATAAGCCTCAATCAGGCGTTGGAAACCGAGGCGGGCCCGCTCGACGCTGCCGGGCATGCGCAGGAAGCGCGCCTCGTGGTGCAGCGCCAGGATCAGGCCGTACATCTCGTAGACCATCTGGGCGGCGTCGGTGCCGGGCTTGAACTCGCCCGTCTCGACGGCCTGGTTCACGCAGCGCAGCAGCGCGCCATGCCAGGCCCGCACCATCGCCACCAGCTCCTCGCGGATGGCGCCCGGGCGGTCGTCGTACTCGACCGCGCCGCTGATGTAGATGCAACCGGAGGCGATCTCGACGCTGACTTGCTTGATCCAGCGCGCGTACATCGCCTTGAGGCGCATCACGCCGCGCGGCTCGCTCATGGCCGGCGCGAACACTTCCTGCTCGAAGCGCTGGTGGTACAGCTTGAGCACCTCGATCTGCAAGTCCTCGCGCGAACCGAAATGGGCGAACACGCCGGACTTGCTCATGTTCATCCGGTCGGCCAGCAAGCCGATGGTGAGCCCCTCCAGGCCGTCGCGGCTGGCCAGGTCGAGCGCCACGTCGAGGATGGCGGCGCGGGTCAGTTCGCCCTTGCGCATGAATTTGGTTGAGGTATTGATAGGGCCGCCGTTCAAAAGTTAAGACTGCTTCGGTGAAAAAAGCACGCTTCGGAAAATTCCGAACGTTCGTACTATTATCCAGCCAGTCGAAAAAGTCAAACGGGATTATTAGAGGCGGCGGTCTATTGACGGTTTACTGAGGCGCGGCAAGACGCGGGAGCTGTCGGGCTTAGGGGGGCGAAGCGAAAAAAATAGCTGGGCGAGGCCGGATTTTGACGGTTTCGCAGCGCCAATAGCGAGCTATTGGCCGAGAAAACGGCGGAATATGGGCCGGCCAGGTATTTTTGCAGCCGACGAGCCTAAGGCCGGCAGACTCCTATGATTCGCCGGAGGCCTTGCTCAGTTGGCGGCGGTCGCGCTTGGTCGGCCGGCCCTTGATCTCGGCGCCCGGCTCGCGGAACAGTTTGTGGCGCAGCGCCTCCTGCTCGCGGCGCGCGATACTGGCCGCGGTTTCCTGGTACAGCAAGCGCGCCACGGGCGCGGCGCCGCGCACGTCCGACAGGCCGCGCACGCGCACCTCCCAGCTGTCGGCGCCGTTGTCGATGGCCAGCAGGTCGTCCAGGCGCACCGGGCGCGCCGGCTTGACGCGCTCGCCGCCGACGCGCACCTTGCCGCCCTCGATGGCGTCGGTGGCCAGCGAGCGGGTCTTGAAAAAGCGCGCCGCCCACAGCCATTTGTCGAGCCGCACCGGGCCGCTCATGCGTATTTATCCATCGCGAACACGCGCATGACCAGCTTGTAGAGCGCGAACGCGACGCCGTAGCCGATGCGCCGCACCCGCCCGACGTGGGCGAAATCGTGGGCGTGGATGACGACGCCGTCGGCGATCGCCAGCTCGATCTGGCGGCGCAGCTTGCGCGCGAAGCCGGCGTCCTTGATGACGATGTTGGCCTCCTGGTTGAGGAACAGGCTCAGGCCGTCGACATTGCTCGAGCCGACCGTGGCCCAGTGCTCGTCGATCACGGCGACCTTGGCGTGCAGCTGGGTGCGGTGGTATTCGACCACCTTGACGCCGGCTTCGAGCAGCTTCGGATAGAACGAGTGCGCGACCGCGTCCTGCATCCAGATCTCGCCCACGCCGATCAGCAGGACCACCTCGACCCCGCGCCGGGCGGCCGAGGCCAGCGCCTCGCGGAACTTGCGCCCGGGCGCGAAATACGGGTTGGCGATCAGGACGCTTTTCTTGGCCCGCCCCAGCGCCTGCAGATAGGCGCGCTGGATGGTGCGCCGGTTGCGCAGGTTGTCGCGCACCACGAAGCCGGCCAGCACCGGGTTTTGCGCCACCGTCTTGTTGGCGGCGCGCATCTCGCGGTACAGGCCGATCCGCTTGAGCAGGCCCAGCCTGCCGAGCCGCGCCCACTGGGTCTGCGCCTCGTGGTAGATCGCCGCCACCAGCGGCCCGCGCACGGCGACCGCGAAATCCCAGCGCGGCGCGGCCAGCGCGATGCGCCGGTCATGGTCGGAAAACATGTCGTCGTTGATGTTCATGCCGCCGACAAAGGCCAGCTTGCGGTCGACCACACAGATCTTGCGGTGGCTGCGCGCGATGCCGCGCCGGAACCAGGGATTGAAGGCGCGGTGGCGCACATGGCCGGCCTCGAACAGCGCGTGGATGCGGCGGGTGCGCGCGTCGCCGGTGCCGAACCAGTCGGTGATGACGCGCACCGCCACGCCGCGCCCGGCGGCGCGCGTGAGCGCGTCGATTATTGAGTTGCCAGTCTCGTCGGTGGCGAAGATATAGGTTTCAAAATAAATGTCGTAGCGCGCCGCGTCGATGGCCGCGATCAGGGCCGGAAAATATTCCGTTCCACAATGGAGCAGCTTGATCTCGTTGTGGGCGACAAAATTCACCGTTCGCATAAGGCGAGCTTACGCGATTTTGAGCGAGGCGACGATCGGAGCGTGATCGGACAGCCGGGCCCACAGCGTGCCGTGCATCACCTGCGCCGATTCGACCGTGAAGCCGCGCACGTAGATGCGGTCGAGCCGGAAACAGGGCAAGGCGGCCGGGAAGGTGCGCGCCGGCGTCGGCCGCTTGCGCCACGCCATCTGGCGCATCAGCTCGCCCAGCTTGGAGCCGGCCCGGCGCTGCTCGAACACCTCGAGCACGCCGAGCGCGCGGCGCAGCTTGTCGCTCAGCGTGTCGCGCCAGTCGTTGAAGTCGCCGGCGATGATGACCGGCGCGCCCGGCGGCGCGGACGCCGTCACGGCCTCGATCAGCGCCTCGGTCTGGCGCCCGCGGCCGGCCTCGAACAAGCCCAGGTGCACCACGTAGCAGTGGATCGCCGGGCCCGGCGTCTCGATCACGCAGTGCAGGATGCCGCGCTGCTCGTAGGCGTGGTCGGAGACGTCGTGGTTGACGCTGGCGCCGATCGGAAAGGTGCTCAGCAAGGCGTTGCCGTGGTGGCCGTGGTCGTACACGGCGTTCATGCCGTAGGCCGAATGGTGCGACTCGCCGGCGAAAAATTGGTGCTGCGCCTCGTCCGGCCAGTGGTGCTTGTGGCCGGCGCCCTGCGCGCCGAACTGGGCCGCGTTGCGGTCGTGCCGGCCCTGCACCTCCTGCAAAAAGACGACGTCGGCGTCGAACAGCGCGATGGCTTGTTTCAGGGCGTGGACGCGGGGCTGGCCGCGCACCGACGAGACGCCCTTATGGATGTTATATGTTGCTACGCGGATTTTCATGAATTGATTCTAACCCTATCAAGCCGCTTTTTGGCGCAAGTGTTGAGGTGACGCCAGAACGCCTGGACTTTTGTGTGGCAAGGGGCCGGCGCGCTCAGCGGATTTGACGCGGCAGCTGCAAGATCGCCTCCGCGTTGGAGGAGGAAAAACAGCGGTCGGCCGCCTCCAGATACGGCAGCCAGACGTGGCGCAGATGCTCGCGCGGGCTGAGCACGATAGCGCTCTCGCGCGGCACCTCGACGCTGAACACATGCTCGGTGTTGTGGGTGACGCCGGGCGCGTAGCG
>JACMLV010000010.1 GCA_014379395.1 Burkholderiaceae bacterium | reverse complement strand
GCGACATAAAAATGCGTCTTTTCCGCCGATACTGCGTCAAAAATCCTCGCAATACCTCGGTATTGCTGCGGTTTTTTCCTTGTCTCGGCGAAAAATCCGCTATTTTTATAAGTCGCAATCAGCGCGCAACACTACACTAGCCTCCTACTGCAGCGCCTGCCCGGCGGCCACGCCCGAGGCCCAGGCCCACTGGAAATTGTAGCCGCCCAGCCAACCCGTCACATCGACCGCCTCGCCGATGAAATACAGGCCAGGCACCCTGGTCGCCATCATGCTCTGCTGCGACAGCTCGCGCGTGTCGACGCCGCCGCGGGTGACCTCGGCCTTGCGGTAGCCCTCCGAGCCGGTCGGCACCAATTCCCAGCGGTTGGCCGCCTGCCCCAGCTTGCGCAACTGCGCGTCGGGCAGATCGGCCAGGCGCGCGTCCGGCGCCAGCCCGGTCGCCGCCAGCAGGCTCTCGGCCAGGCGGGCCGGCAGCCACTGCGTCAACACATTGCCGAGCTGCTTCTTGAGGCTGCCCTTGCCCTCGATCAGCGTCTGCGCCAGATCCATTTCCGGCAGCAAATTGATGACGATAGGCGTGCCCGGCTGCCAGAAGCTCGAAATCTGCAGGATCGCCGGCCCCGACAGGCCGCGATGGGTGAACAGCAAATCCTCGCGGAAGCGCGCGCCGCCCGGATTGCGGCCTTTCAAGGAGCCGGTCTCGACCTCGACCTCGAGCGCGATGCCGGCCAGCGCCACGAACGGCGCCCAGGCCGCGTCATCAAACGTGAGCGGCACCAGCGCCGGGCGCGGCTCGACCAGTTTCAAATCGAACTGGCGCGCGATCCGATAGCCGAAATCGGTGGCGCCGATCTTGGGGATCGACAAGCCGCCGGTCGCCACCACCACGCTGGCGGCCTCGACCTCGCCGCCGTCGGTGGCCAGCGAAAAGCCGCCGTCGGGCCGGGCGCTCAAGGCCTCGACCTTGCACGGCATCATCCAGTGCACGCCGGCGGCGGCGCATTCGGCCTTCAGCATGTCGATGATCTGCTCGGCCGACTCGTCGCAAAACAGCTGGCCCTTGTGCTTCTCGTGATAGCTGATCCTGTGCTTCTTCATCAGCGCGAGGAAATCCTGCGGCGTGTAGCGCGACAGCGCGCTCTTGCAGAAATGCGGATTCTCGGACAGGAAATTGTGCGGCCCGGCGTGCAGATTGGTGAAATTGCAGCGCCCGCCGCCGGAGATGCGGATCTTCTCGGCCAGCTTGCCGGCGTGATCGATCAGCACCACCCGCTTGCCGCCTTGGGCGGCGACGGCCGCGCACATCATGCCGGCCGCGCCGGCGCCGATCACCGCCACATCAAATTGTTTTGCCATAAGAACCCACGCCCGCCTGTTTTTCACAAAGGCGTGATTGTAAACAGTTCCGCGGGCGAGTCCGCCGGAGTTTTCAGGCCGCCCGCAGCGCCTTCGACGCCGCCAGGCACTGCGCGACCTGCTCGGCGATCGGGGCCGGCACCGGCAGCTCGCCGCGCAGCACCGCCTCGATCCAGGCCGCGGTGGT
>JACMLV010000777.1 GCA_014379395.1 Burkholderiaceae bacterium | reverse complement strand
GGCGCTCGCGCAGCGCCGTCTGCGAGCAGCCCAGCACCACGCCGGGGGCGCGGTAGGTCCACAGCCGCAGGCGCGGCTCGGTCACCGGCAGCGCCAGCTGGCCGGCGTTCCACAGCTGCTCCTGCAGCGGCGTGACGGTTTCGATGAACGGGGCGCGGGCGTCCATTACAGTCCTTCCGCCGTTTCCAGCCGGTTTTTCAGGTCGGTCAGGAACAGCGCCGCCGGATAGCCGTCGACGGCGCGGTGGTCGAACACCAGGTGCAGCCCCATCATCGGCGCGATGACGATGGCGTCGTCCTTGACCACGGCGCGACGCGCCACCCGCGTCACGCCCAGGATCGCCACCTGCGGCGCGTTGATGATCGGCGTGAAGCTGTCGATGCCGGTCATGCCCAGGTTGGTGACGGTGAAGGTGCCGCGCTGGTAGTTGCCGGCGCCAAGGGTGCCCAGGCGCGCGCCCTCGGCCAGGGCGCGCGACTCGGCGGCCAGCTCGGCCACGCTCTTGGCGTCGGCGTTGCGCAGCACCGGCACCATCAGGCCGTCGTTCAGACTGACGGCCAGGCCCAGGTTGATGTCGGGCATCAGCTCGATTTCCTTTTCCACCAGGCGGGCGTTCAGGCGCGGATGGGCGCGCAGCGTCAGCGCCACCGCGCGCAGGATGTAGGCGGTCAGCGTGATCTTGCCTTCGGCGCCGGGCGGCGGAGGCAAGCGCCGCAGCGCTTCCAGCGCCGACACGTCGACCTCGATCGAGTGCGCCACGCGCGGCACCTGCCAGCCGATGCTCATGTTGCGCGCGATGGCGGCGCGCAGGCCGCTCAGCGGCACCGTCTGGCGCGCTGGGGGGGCGCCCGCTTGCGCGTCCGCTTGCAAGGTTGCGGAGAGGGGCGGGTTCACGGCCTACTCCTCGATCTCGGCCACGGCCTGGCCGCGGCCGAAGGTGTCGCCCTCGCGCACCAGGATGCGCGCCAGCCGGCCGGCCTTGGGCGCGACGATTTCATGGGTGGTCTTGACCAGTTCGGCCAGCACCAGCACCTGGCCGGCGGCGACCGCGTCGCCCTCCTTGGCCTGCCAGTCCTGCAACAGGGCCTCGGTGCCCTCCTCGACGTCGTCCCAGACGGTGTCTGCCATGGTTGCGTTGATCATGCGAATGCTCCTTGTGTGTGGATGGGGGTGTGCATCAGCGCGCGCACCTGCGCGGCGATGTTCTCGACTTGCGGAATGACGAATTGTTCGAGCGGGCGGCTGAACGGGATCGGCACGTCCGGCACCGCCAGGCGCCGCACCGGCGCGCGCATCGCCAGCGTGTCGAGCCGCTCGGCGACGATGGCGGCGATTTCGCCCGACAGGCCGAACGATAAATAGTCCTCGTCGGCGACGAGCAGGCGGCCGGTCTTGGCGACCGAGCGCAGCACGCCGTCGCGGTCGAGCGGCACCAGCGTGCGCAGGTCGATCACCTCGACCGAGATGCCCTCGGCGGCGAGCTGCTCGGCCGCCAGCAGCGACTTTTGCACCATCTGGCTCAGCGTCACGATGGTGACGTCGCTGCCTTCGCGCGCCACGCGCGCCACGCCGAACGGGATCGCGTACGACTCCTCCGGCACGGCGTTGGTGCTGCCCTCGAAATACGACATCCAGGACAGGCCCATGATGCCCTTGTGGTAGCAGAACACGACCGGGTTGTTGTCGCGGATGGCCTGGATCATCAGGCCCTTGGCGTCGTAGGCGTTGGACGGCACCACCACCTTCAGGCCCGGCATGTGGGCGAAGCTGGCGTACAGGCATTGCGAGTGCTGGGCGGCGTCGTTGTAGCCGCCGCCGATGCCGGTGGTGATCACCAGCGGCATCTTGACCGCGCCGCCCGACATGTAGCCGTTCTTTGCCATGTGGTTGTAGATCTGGTCGAAGCACACGCCGAAGAAGTCGACGAACATCAGTTCGGCGATCGGGCGCAGGCCCTCGGCGGCGGCGCCCAGCGCGGCGCCCATGAAGGCGGTCTCCGAGATCGGCGTTTCCATGATGCGCTCGGCGCCGAAGCGCTCGAGCAGGCCGGTGGTGGCGCTGAAGATGCCGCCGTACTTGCCGATGTCCTCGCCCATCACGAACACGGACGCGTCGCTCTCCATCTCCTGGCCGATCGCCTCCGAAATGGCTTGCGCCATCGTCAGCGTGCGGGTTGTGCTGCTCGTTTGCATGTTGGTCTCCTGTTGTTTTTGGGTGGATTAGTCGGCGAATACGTGTTGCAGCGCCTCTTCCGGGGCCGGATAGGGGCTGCTGCGGCCGAACGCGTAGGCCGCCTCGATGCGCGCGCTGACGGCTTGGCGCATGGCGCGCTCGGCGTCCGCGTCCAGCAGGCCCGCCTCGCGCAGCTGTGCGCCGAGCGCGTCGATCGGGTCGTGCTTGCGCAGGGTCTGCGCCTCGTCCTTCGGGCGGTAGCTTTCCGGGTCGCCCTGGAAGTGGCCGAAGTAGCGGTCGGTCTTGACTTCGATCAGGGTCGGGCCTTCGCCGCGGCGGGCGCGCGCGATCGCCGCTCCGGCCGCCTCGAACACCTGCACCGGATCGTTTTGCTCGACCAGCACGCCGGGGATGCCGTAGCCGGCGGCGCGCACCGCGTTCGAGGCGACCGAGGTGGAGACCGATTTTTCGACCGAGATGCCGTATTTGTTGTCCTCGCAGATGAACAGCACCGGCAGCTTCCAGACGGCGGCCAGGTTGAGCGCCTCGTGGAAGGCGCCCTGGTTGGCGGCGCCCTCGCCGAAGAAGGCGATCGCGACCCAGTCCTTGCCCAGCTTGCGCGCGGCCAGCGCGGCGCCGCAGGCTTGCGGCCCGCTGGCGCCGACGATGCCGCTGCAGGAGAATTTGGTGGCCGGATGGAACAGGTGCATGTGGCCGCCCTTGCCGCGTCCGAGCCCGGTCGCCTTGCCGAACAGTTCGGCCGTCATTTCATTGAGCGGCACGCCCTTGGCGATGGCGAAGTGGTGCGAGCGGTGCGCGCCGACCACGCTGTCGTCGGCGGTCAGGTGGGCGCAGACGCCGACGGCGACCGGTTCCTGTCCGGCGGCCAGGTGCATCTCGCCCGGCACCGGGCCGGCGCCGATGTCGAAGGCCAGGCCCTTCTGGATCTTCGGCGGCAGCTTGCCCTCCAGGTAGACCTTGGACATGGTCTCCTCGTATTCCCGGATTTCAACCATCTTTTCATACATCCACAACAGCTGTTCAGATGTCGGTTTCATAGTGCCAGTCTCCTTCGTCAATTTTTTTGGTTAGGCGTTGTGCCTGTCAAAGTGCGGATCGTGCTTCGCAGCCTTGCCGATCACTTCAGCGAAAACTGTGCCAAGCGTTTTGCGCGCCGATTCGGCTGAAAAACCGGCTTTCCGGGGGCGATTCGGCGCGCGCGCCGCCGACATCTGTTGCGGGTGTGCGGCAGGTGTCGCATGGCGCGGCGACAGGTGGGAGACACGGCGGACCGGGCCGTGGTCGGCGTCCTCGCTGCGCGGCGCCGCCGCCGGCCGGTCGATTTTCGATTGGCATGCATATTGCGAAACCGCCGCTGCGGCCCGAATGGATTTTTCACGGAAAAGCGTGACAAGCCAGATCGGGTCCGCCGCGTCGAAGCGCCGAATTCATCGCTGAATTCGGCAGTTCGCGCGCCTTATAAAAAACAGGTTGGAGGTTTGGAGATGAAGCAAAACAATCAATTAGGCCGGAAAGCATCCCGGCCGTATTTCGCCCCGGGTCTCGCCATAGGTCTCGCCATGGCCGGCGTTTGCCTGTCGGCCCATGCGGCCGACGCGGAGCCGCCCTTGGGCGTCGATGTGCTGGAGGCCGGTTTCAAATGGCGGCCGAACTATGTCAGCGAGGACATGCTGCTCAACGCCGGCAAGGATGCCAATAACTGGCTGCACTACGGCAAGGACTATCAGGGCACGCGCTTTAGCCAGCTGACCCAGATCACCAAGGAGAATGTGAAGAAGCTGGTGCCGAAATGGAACCTCTCGTTCGGCGTGAACGACGCGCAGGATAGCCAGACCACGGTGGTCAACGGCCGCATCTACGTCACGGCCAGCCAGAACAAGGTGTTTTCGCTCGACGGCACGACCGGCCGCATGCTGTGGAAATACGAGCGCTCGCTGCCGGGCGACCTCGGGCCGCGGCTGTGCTGCGAGGCGGTCAACCGCGGCGTCGCCGTCTTCAAGGACAAGGTGTATCTGGCCACCCTGGACGGCTATGTCGTGGCGCTCAACAACACCACCGGCAAGGTCGAATGGGAAGTCAAGCTGGCCGATTACAAGTCGGGGGAGATCTATACCTCGATGCCGCTGGTGGCGAAGGGGAAGGTGATCGTCGGCAACTCCGGCGGCGATGTCGGCGGCAACGTCGGCAGGATCACCGCGCTCGACGCCGACACCGGCAAAGTCGTCTGGGAAACGCGCACGCGGCCGACCGACGCCAACGATCCGGCCGCCAAGACCTGGGCCAGCGACTCCTGGAAGACCGGCGGCGTGTCGGCCTGGCTGACCGGCACCTACGACGCCAAGACCAACACGGTGCTGTGGGGCGCCGGCAACCCGACGCCGGACTTCGACCCGGCCGTGCGCCTGGGCGACAATCTCTACAGCAATTCGACACTGGCGCTGGACGCCGACACCGGCAAGCTCAAGTTCCATTTCCAGTACACGCCGAACGATTCCTGGGACTACGACGGCAACAACGAGGTGATCCTGGTCGACGACGAGAAGGGCCGCAAGGTGTGGTTGCATGGCGACCGCAACGGCCACCTGTATTCGATCGACCGCAACAGCGGCAAATGCAACTGGGTGGTGCCGCTGGGGCGCGTCAACTGGGTCACCGGCTTCGGCCCGAACTGCCGGCCGATCGTCAACCCGGACAAGGTGCCGCGTTACGACAAGGTCGTCACCGACATCGCGCCGGTGCTCGACGGCGGCAAGGAATGGCATCCGGCCGCCTACAGTCCGCAGACCAAGCTGGTCTACGTGCCCTTCATCGACGGCTCGATGGATATCCAGGCCAAGAAGCAGGAATGGAAGCGCGGCGAATGGTTCCTTTCCTCGAAGGTGTTGAAGGCCAATTCGTACACCGGCGGGGTGAAGGCCTTCAACGCCACCAGCGGCGAGTTGGTCTGGAGCCGGCCGCAAAGCACGCCGGCCACCAGCGGGCTGCTGGCCACGGCGGGCGGGCTGGTGTTTTCCGGCGACGCCGAGGGCTACTTCAGTTCGATGACGGACGACACCGGCGAGACCCTGTGGCGCTTCAACGTCGGCACCGGCATCCACGGCAATCCGACCACCTTCACCGCCGGCGGCAAGCAGTATGTGGCGATCGTCTACGGCCCCGGCGGCGGCAGCCTGTGGCCGCTGGTGTATGACGAACTGTTCAAGCACCAGAACCGCGGCGGCGGGATGATGGTCTTCGGCTTGCCCGATTAAAACTTGCGACTTAATTTGTGACTCGACGGGGCGCGCCGCGCAGGCGTCGCCGCCCCGTCGGGCATTGCCGGAGGTAATTCCAATGAATATGAAAAAAACGGCATTTTTATGCTGCGGTGCTTGGCTGATGGCGTCGGCCGCCGCCCAGGACGGCGCGGGGCGCGGGCTGAGCGCGTGCCTGATCGAGGACAATCCGCCGTTTTCCCGCCTGGCCGCGGAGCCGGCCGGGATCGATGTCGAAGCGGCGCAGTTGATCGCGCAAAAACTGGGCCGGACGCTGCGCATCGTCTGGGTGCAGGTGCCGGCGCGCGGCGGCTTTGGCAAGGCCTTGAAGGAGTCGATCCAAAGCGGGAAGTGCGATGTCTTCGCCGGCATTCCGGCGGGGACGGAAATGGCGGGCGAGTTGCGGCAACGCCAGCTGGCGGGTACGCGGCCTTATCTTGGCGTCGGCTACCTGCTGGTGTCGGCGCCCGGCAGCCGGCCGGCCGGCATGGCCGACGCAAGGCGCGCGCGCCGCTGAAAGAAGGGATCATAGCGGAGCCCCTCATCCATCTCGAAGGAAGCGGGCGAGCGTTTCAGTGATAACGAAGTGAAATTGCCTTCCTGAACAACGGCGGTGGTCTTCCCGGCGTGGACGTTAATGAATGGCAGCTCTCGCTTTTTAACGAATGAGATCAGTCTATTGCTGGTCATCGCAACCCCGTTCACTTCGAGAAATGAGTCGGGAAAATACGCGACGCGGATAGAATCTTCCACAAAATTAACCTGTAACTAAAAAATGGCGGGAATAGTCCCGCCGCACATTCTTTCAAGTTCTAAATTCTCTTATGAGGCGCTTTCCTGAGGAATCGGCACCGTAATCTCTTCCAGATCAGGGATCTCGAAATCCGTTTTCGAGGCATCGCGCGGTACACGATCGTGTTTCTTTCTTGCCGCTCGGAAAATAGGCCGCATCGCAGGACTGCCAAAGAATCCAAGAGTCCAGACAGCGATACGAAGCCAAGTCGGACCACCACGCTCCCAACCGTGAGACGCGAGGTTCCGGACGCCCTGACCGTCTCCGCTATCAAAAAAGACGCGATCGAACCATCGCTGCCTACCCATGTCGAATTCGGGATAATGCGTCAGGATCTCCGAGAACGAATGAAGCTGGCGCGAGTGGAGCGGATGTTCGTATTGCGGCATCAACACGACCTGGCTTCGTTTCTCGACACGGATCTCTTGAACAAATTCCTCGAATGTATCTGCGTTCGTCAGATTGATTACTGTATTCGGTTTGCAACCGTGACGGTCGCCTCCTGTCGCGATAGGTATCCCCAATGCTTCGGCCATCTCGATCACGGCCTTATTTTCCGACCATGTTCTGAAGCCATTTATCTCGAACGCATGGATCCAGCGTCCATGTTTCTTCATAAAATCCTTCAAAAGGATCTGATGGCGTTCCTTACCCACGATCTCAATATCCCAAAGCGGATGATTCAGAATAACAAGAACACCGGGAAGATCGTTCAGCATCGCGAAGGCCTCGGTCAACTTCGCATCGGTATGGTTCTCATTAATGAAGGTGACATCTAAAAGAGCCTTCGTGATCTCGATCGCCCGGTCCTTCGGAAGGTTGTGCACGCCTACATGAAAGAAGCCGAAATCGAAAGGCACCGTCCATTCGAGAGAGATGGGTGCAGCAGACGGATCCATCTGTGTGTGGACCTGGAGATTAGCTTCAATGCTGTCATGGTCAGTTAGCGAAACCATCGCTCGCAAGCCAGCGTCATTGATCTGCCTTGTCTCGATCTCATGGACGGCTTTCGGGGTCAGGGGCGGCGACCAATAAGCAGTCGAGAAATCGATCTTCTTTCCCGTTTTTTTCTCGTATCT
>JACMLV010000776.1 GCA_014379395.1 Burkholderiaceae bacterium | reverse complement strand
GCGTTCGTGCCGCTCTGGCTGCTGACCCTGCCGCTCTACGCGCTCGCGCCGCTCGGCCTGGCCGCCCACGCGCTGCTGTGGGGCTGGCTGACCTGCCGCGTGGTCGCCTACGACGCGCTGGCCGAGCACGCCAGCGGCGCCGAGCGGCGCGAATTGATGCGGCGCCACCGCTGGCCGCTTTTGGCGATCGGCGTCGTCTCGGGCGCGGCCGGCGCCTTGCCGGGCTTGTTGTTCCTGGGCGGCAGCGCGCTCTCGGTGGTCTTGTTTCCGTTCCTGGCGGCCGGCGCGATCTGGCTCTACGTGCTCATTTTTATGTTCACCGGCTTGTGGTTTGCGTATTATTGTCTTGAGGCACTAAGCAACTTGCGGCGCGCGGCGGACGCCGACGCGGCCGCGCCCGCCATTCCACCTTCTACTTTGCGGATCGAAAAAGGCCAGCTATGACTATCGGACTCATCATCATCGGCGACGAAATCCTGTCGGGCAAGCGCGTCGACCAGCATTTTCCCAAGGTGGTGCAAGTGCTGGCCGCGCGCGGCCTGCAGCTGGGCTGGGCCGAATACCTGGGCGACGATCCGGCCCGCATCACGGCCACCCTGCGGCGCAGCTTCGCCACCGACGACATCGTGTTTTCCTGCGGCGGCATCGGCGCCACGCCGGACGACCACACCCGCCAGGCGGCGGCCGACGCGCTCGGGCGGCCGCTGCGGCTGCACCCGGAAGGCAAGCGCAACATCGAGCAGCGCATCGTCGAGATGGGGCTGGAGGCGGGCCAGCCGGCCGACTTGAACTCGGCCGAGAACCTGCACCGCCTGAAAATGGCCGAGTTCGCCGAAGGGGCGCAGCTGATCCCCAATCCCTACAACCGGATCGCCGGCTTCGCGCTTGGCTCGCATTACTTCGTGCCGGGCTTTCCGGTGATGGCCTGGCCGATGATCGAATGGGTGCTCGACACCCACTATCCGCACTTGTTCAACCGCAGCGCGCGCGTCGAGCAGGCGCTGCTGGTGTTCGGCGCCGCCGAATCGAAGCTGACCCCGCTGATGGAGGCGATCGAGGCGCAGTTCCCCCTGGTCAAGGTGTTCAGCCTGCCCAACGTGGGCGACGCCGTCATCCGGCGTCACATCGAACTGGGCGTCAAGGGCGAGCCGGCCCAGACGGCGGGCGCGTTCGGCGTCATGTGCGCCGAGCTCGAGCGCCTGGCGGTCGAGTACCGCAAGCTGTAACACAAGCGGCAACCCCCGGCTTGACAAGGCGGCCCGCCGTGCCCGATGATCGCTGGCTTCAGGTGCCCGGCGCGCGCAAGCGGCCGGGAGAATCGGGAAGGCGGTCCAAATCCGCCGCGTGCCCAACGCTGTAGGGAGGATGACCCGGCCGGGAGCAGCGCTCCCGCCCGCCACTGGCGCCAGCACACTCGCCGGGAAGGCGCCGGCGTCAGTCGAATCCAAGTCAGAAGACCGGCCTGAAGAATAAGAACGCCGCACGGCCAGGCGGCGCATTATTTCATTCAAGGGGAATCCAATGACCAGCACCACCGCGGCCACCGCCGCCGACATCCACGCGTTCACCGAGCAAGCCCGCGACGCCATCTACCAGACCATTTTCGCGCGCCGCGACGTGCGCGGCCAGTTCCTGCCGACCCCGGTTCCCGACGAGGTGCTGAGCCGCATCCTGACCGCCGCCCATTACGCGCCGTCGGTCGGCTTCATGCAGCCGTGGAATTTCCTGGTGGTCCAGTCCGACGAGGTCAAGCGCCGCGTGCGCGCCGCGTTCGGCGTCGCCCACGCGCAGGCGGCCGACATGTTCGAGGGCGACCAGCGCGGCACCTACCAGAGTCTCAAGCTGGAGGGCATCGTCGAGTCGCCGATCGGCATTTGCGTCACCTGCGACCGCGAGCGCACCGGCCCGGTGGTGATCGGGCGCACCCACATCAAGACGATGGATTTGTACAGCAGCGTGTGCGCGGTGCAGAACCTGTGGCTGGCGGCCCGCGCCGAGGGGCTGGGGGTGGGCTGGGTCAGCATTTTCAACCAGGCCGAGCTGCAGGACGCGCTCGGCATTCCGAAGCACATCACGCCGGTCGCCTACCTGTGCGTCGGCTATGTCAGCCACTTCTACGCCAAGCCGGAGCTGGAAACGGCCGGCTGGCTGCCGCGCCTGCCGATCCAGGACCTGGTGTATTTCGACCAGTGGGGCGGGCGCGACGACGAGCATGCGCTGATCGCCCATCTGCGGCGCGATCAGGCCGTCGCGCAGGAAGCGGCCGAGCGGGCCCGGCTGCAGCCGGCGGCGCGCTGACCGGGTAGGATGGGATCGACGCCGGGTCCGGTGCCGCGAGCGCCGGGCCGGGCGTTGTTTTTTTGCGAAAAAATCGGTTCCCCAAAATTTTTTGCGCGTGCGCGACGAACAGTGCGCCGCCGTTGTGGTGGAATGAGCAGTACGCGCAGCGTGTCGCCGATATCGGTGGCGCGTTGCGCGACGCCATGACGCCGCCGCGCGCGATCCGCGCGCCGGCGCCGAGGCATCAACGAAATTGACGACCGAGCGGTTAGAGCCTTTTATATGTTAAGTCATCGTCGTTTCCGCCGTCCCCGCATCGTCACCCGCGCGCTGCGCAAACTACGCGTTCGCGGCGCGGCGCTGCGGCGTGGGCGTGAGCGGCCCAGCGCGTCCGCTCGCCTGGAGCG
>JACMLV010000775.1 GCA_014379395.1 Burkholderiaceae bacterium | reverse complement strand
TCGGCCTGAGCCTGTTCATGACGCCGCTGCTGGCCCGGATCGGGCGCGCGATCGGCGACAAGTACGAGCGCGACAGCGATGAAAAAAACGCCACCCTCGACGAGGGTCCGCTGGCGGCGGCGCGCGGCGGCGTCATCATCGCCGGCTTCGGCCGGGTCGGCCAGTTGCTGGCGCGCCTGCTCAGTTCGCAAGGCATCGCCTACGTCGCCTTCGAGAACGACGCGCGCCTGGTGGCGAGCCAGCGCGCGCTCGGCCAGCCGGTGTATTTCGGCGACGTCTCGCGCGCCGAGCTGCTGCGCAAGGTGCACGCCGAGCGCGCGCCGGCGATCGTCTTGACGATGGACCACGCCGCCTCGGTGCTCAATTCGGTGCGCGGCATCCGCCGCGAATTTCCCGACGTGCCGCTGTTTTCCCGCTCGCGCGACGAGAAGCACGCGCGCCTGTTGAAGCAGGCCGGCGCCAGCGTGGTGATCCCGGAGACGCTCGAATCGAGCCTGCAACTGTCGGCCTTCGTGCTCGAGGCGGCCGGCGTCGACGACGACACCGTCGACGCCATGCTCGACACCGAGCGCGCGCGCTACGCCGCCACGCTGGGCGAGGAGCTGCCCGGATGAACCGGCTCTGGCAAATTCTTTCACGCCCGGCGCGCAATCCGGCCATTGAATAGGAGCGGCACACTGCCTATACTGCGCAATTGACATAAAAATCAGGGTGGGGGACCTTGCGTCCAGCCCACCGCTTTCGACTCCCATAATAAGCAAGCCAACCCTATGACACAGACTCAAGACCTGATCGAACAATACGGCCCGCGCGAGGCGATGGAATACGACGTCGTGATCGTCGGCGCCGGCCCGGCCGGCCTGTCGGCGGCGATCCGCCTCAAGCAGCAGGCTGCCGAACAAGGCCGCGAAGTGTCGGTCTGCGTGCTGGAGAAGGGCGGCGAAGTCGGCGCCCACATCCTGTCGGGCGCGGTGCTCGACCCGATCGCGCTGGCCGAACTGTTCCCGAACTGGAAGGAGCTCGGCGCGCCGCTGCACACCCCGGTCACCGAGGACCGCTTCCTGTTCCTGAGCGAGACCAAGGCGCTGCAAACGCCGAACTGGATGATGCCGCCGTGCTTCCAGAACCACGGCAACTACGTCATCTCGCTGGGCGCCGTGACGCGCTGGCTGGGCCAGCAGGCCGAGGCCTTGGGCGTGGAAATCTTCCCCGGCTTCGCCGCCGCCGAAGTGCTCTACAACGACGACGGCTCGGTGCGCGGCGTCGCCACCGGCAACATGGGCGTCGACCGCGAGGGCAAGCCGACCGCCGCCTTCCAGATCGGCATGGAGCTGCACGCCAAATACACGCTGTTCAGCGAAGGCTCGCGCGGCCACCTGGGCAAGCAGCTGATGGCGAAATACGACCTCAACAAAGGGCGCGACCCGCAGGCCTACGGCATCGGCATCAAGGAATTGTGGGAGATCGACCCGGCCCTGCACCAGCCCGGCCTGGTGGTCCACACGGCCGGCTGGCCGCTCGACGCCCACACCTACGGCGGCTCGTTCCTGTACCACCTGGAGAACAACCAGGTCGCGGTCGGCTACGTGGTCGGCCTGGCCTACGCCAACCCGTACCTGTCGCCGTTCGAGGAATTCCAGCGCTACAAGACGCATCCTGAAATCCGCAAGTTCTTCGTCGGCGGCAAGCGCATCTCCTACGGCGCGCGCGCGCTGACGGCCGGCGGCCTGCAGTCCCTGCCCAAGCTGGTGTTCCCGGGCGGCGCGCTGATCGGCTGCGAGGCCGGCTTCATGAACGCCTCGCGCATCAAGGGCACCCACGGCGCGATGAAGAGCGGCATGCTGGCGGCCGAGTCGATCCTGGCCGCGTTGGCCGCCGGCCGCCAGTACGACGAGCTGGGCGACTACCCGGCCGCGTTCGAAAAATCCTGGTTGTACGAGGAATTGCACGTGGCGCGCAACTTCAAGCCGATGATGGCCAAGGGCCTGTTCGCCGGCACGCTCTTGGTCGGCATCGACCAGGTGCTGTTCCGCGGCAAGGCGCCGTGGACGCTGCACCACCCCCACGCCGACCACGAATGCCTGAAGCCGGCGTCCCAGTGCCAGCCGATCGTCTATCCGAAGCCGGACAACGTGCTCACCTTCGACCGCCTGTCGTCGGTGTTCATCTCCAACGCCAACCACGCCGAGGACCAGCCGGTGCACCTGACGTTGAAGGACGCCAGCGTGCCGGTCGACGTCAACCTGGCCGTGTACGCCGGGCCGGAGGCGCGCTACTGCCCGGCCGGGGTGTACGAGTTCGTCAAGACCGACGCCGGCGCCGACCGCCTGCAGATCAACGCGCAGAACTGCGTCCACTGCAAGACCTGCGACATCAAGGACCCGACCCAGAACATCGTCTGGGTCACGCCGGAGGGCGGCGGCGGGCCGAGCTATCCAAATATGTAAGTCTGTAGTTCGCCCGTCGAAGCGATGCCGGTCAGCGCTCGTGCATGCGCTGCCGGTACTCGCCGGGGCAGGCGCCGGTCCACTTCTTGAACGCGCGGTGGAAGGCGCTCGCTTCCGAAAATCCCAACTCGGTTGAAATGTCCATCACGCTCTTGGCGGTGTGGCACAGGTATTCGATCGCCATGTCGCGCCGCAGCTGATCCTTGATCGCCTGGAACGACTGGCCCTCATCCTCCAAGCGCCGGCGCAGGGTCGACGGCGTCATGTGCAGGCTCTCGGCGAAGGCGTCGAAGTCGGGCCACTCGGTGCGCGCGGCGGTGCGCAGGCGGCGCCGTATCTGGGCCGACAGGCCGGCGCTGTTCTTGTACTTCAAGACGATGTTGGCGGGCGCGGCGCGGATGAATTCGAGCAGCGTCTTTTCATTCTGGATCACCGGCAGGTCGAGGTGGGAGCGCTCGAAGGTGAGCACCGTGGCCGGCTCGTTGAAGCGCAGCTTTTCCGAGTACATGCGGGCGTATTCGGCGCTGCGCGACGGCTCCGGATAGGCGAACGCGGCCGCCAGGATCGGAATCCGCCGGCCCGCCAGCCAGCACGCCAGGCCATGCTGCATCATCAATAAAGTCTCGTAGCCGAACACGCCCGGCGCGCGGCCCTTGCTGGCCGGCTCGATGGTCAGGTGCGCGTGGCGGCCCTCGACCCGGATGCTGCAATGGAAGTCGTCGAGGATCAGGTTGAAGCCGCGCGCCATGCGCTGCAAGGCGCTGCCCAGGGTGTCGCAATGGATCAGCGTCTGGCACAGCAGCTCGAAGCTGCCGACCTTCATGCGGCGCGAATCCTGGCCGAACAATTCGTCGTCGAGCACGCTGGCCACGCCCAGCCACAGGGCGCTGAAATGCTGCGCCGTCACGCGCCCCTGGGGCGACTGGACCAGGGCCGGCGAAATGCCGGCGTGGCGCAGCAGCGCCGTGGCGTCGAGCCCGCGTTCGATGATCGGTTCGAGCGCCGAGCGCACGAAGTAGATCGAGATACTGCCTTTTTCCATGTTCCC
>JACMLV010000090.1 GCA_014379395.1 Burkholderiaceae bacterium | reverse complement strand
CGGCGGCCGCAAGGCGGCGCAGCCGGTGATCGACGCGATCATGAGCGCCGGCGCGGGTGCGGGCGACGCAGCGCTGGCGGCCTGAGCTTTACAGTAGGGTGGGCGGGGCCGCCGAGGCACGGGTTTATCGTGCCCACGCGGACACCAGAACAGCGTGGGCACGATGAAACCGTGCCAACGGTGGCCCCGCCCACCCTACGGTTTGGGGACGCTTCCACCTACAGCCGGCTTTTCTCGCGCGCCCAGGCCATGATGCCGGCCGCGTCCATCGCGCCCGGCTGGCGCGCCACTTCGCGGCCGTGGCGAAACAGCGCCAGCGTCGGAATGCTGCGGATCGCGTAGCGCGCCGCCAGTTCCTGCGCCTGCTCGGTGTCGACCTTCACGAGCCGGAATTCCGGCTCCAGCCGCTGCGCCGCCTGCGCGTAAAACGGCGCCATCGAACGGCACGGCCCGCACCACGGCGCCCAGAAATCGACCAGCACCGGTATGTCGCTGCGCTCGATGTGCTTCTGAAAACGCGCCGCGTTCAAATCGACCGGCAGCCCGGCGAACAGGGCTTTCCGGCATTTGCCGCACACCGGTTCCTGCTTAAGTTTGGCGGCCGGAACCCGGTTGACCGCATCGCAATGCGGGCAGACGATATGCAGCGCGGCGGGCTGCGACGAGGCCGAGGATGCCGCCGAGGTCGAGGTAGTGTTCATGGTCTAAGGTTGATCGAGAAGCCGGCGTTCGCGCCGTGGACCAGATAGACAGTGCGGCCGGGCGGGCCAATAAACAAGCCCGCAAGCAAAGAACGGCTAACTGGAATCGGACGACGGCTTCGCCTCGGCTTCCGACTCCGCCTTGAACAAGCCGCGGATATTCATCGCGGCCAGGCAAAACTGCAGGGCGATCAGGGCAAAGGCGCCATCATGCCAGCCCCACACCGCCCACATCGCATTGCTGACCAACATGCCCCAAAAACCGATGCCGCGTTTCAGAGGCGACGGCGAGCCGAGGAACCAGGCCGCCGCGACGCTCACCGCCATGGCAGGCCATTGCAGCCAGTCGATGAGCTCGTCGGTCATTGCGCCGCGCCCCGGCCCGATCGCGTCAGCGCAGCAGCGAACCTTGCGGATTGGCGCCGCGCCCGCTCGGCCAGGTCATTCCCACCGAGGCGCCGCGCCGGCCCGGGCGGGCGCGCACGGTCTTGCTGATCGGATTGCCGTTCACATCGGCCGTGATCTTGTAGCTGCCGGCCGTGGGCAAATTGAGCAGCATGATCGGCGCGTCGCACACGGTGCGCAGGATCGGCTTGCCGCGCGCGTCGGCGATGTCGACGCTGACGTTGGCCATGTAGGCGCCGCTCGATTCGGCGAAGGTCAGCATCAGGTTGTAGTTGGCGGCCTCGCGCTTCATCTGCGCCGCCTCCGCCGCGCCGATGCCGCCGCACAGGTAGGTGATGCCATTTTCGCTTTTCGGCGTGAGCTGGACCGCCGTTTGCGTGTCCGCGCTGGCCGGCGCGTTGGGGGAATCGGCACCGGGCGTTTGCGCCAGCGCCGCCGCGCACATCAACGCGGCGATACCCAATCCATTTCTTGCTTTCATCATGGCAAATCCTCCGTCAAAAGCCCTTGCCAGCGCTTCCAACGCGCCGGCAAGGGCATGCCTAAGCTCTAGTGTAGTGTTGCGCTCTTCTTGCGACATAAAAATGCGTCTTTTCCGCCGATACTGCGTCAAAAATCCTCGCAATACCTCGGTATTGCTGCGGTTTTTTCCTTGTCTCGGCGAAAAATCCGCTATTTTTATAAGTCG
>JACMLV010000089.1 GCA_014379395.1 Burkholderiaceae bacterium | reverse complement strand
CCCATTGGCGCGACAGCGGCGCCTCCGGGTCCAGCCCGCACTCGGCCATGCGGCCGAGCAGGTCGCGCTTGCCGTCGAACCAGTGGTGCGCCTTGGCCACCTTCTCCACCACGGCCAGGTCGACGCCGAGCGCCTTGCCACTGTCGCGCAGCGCGCTCTTGGGACGGTAGGTGGCGACGGCGGCGGCCAGCGCGGCGCGGTCGCGCCCGTACTTCGCATAGATGTACTGGATCACCTCCTCGCGCCGTTGATGCTCGAAGTCGACGTCGATGTCGGGCGGCTCGGCGCGCTCCCTCGAAATAAAACGTTCGAACAGCAAGTTGCCGCGCGCCGGATCGACTTCCGTCATGTGCAGGCAGTAGCAGACGGCCGAGTTGGCCGCCGAACCGCGCCCCTGGCACAGGATGCCGGCCGAGCGCGCGAAGCGCACGATATCGTAGACGGTCAGGAAATACGGCTCGTAGCCGAGCTCGGCGATCAATGCCAGCTCGTGCTCGATCTGCGCCTGCACGCCGGCCGGGATGCCGTCCGGGAAGCGCTGGTGCGCGCCGATGTACGTCTCGCCGCGCAGATAGGACGCCGGCGTGTGGCCGGGCGGCACCAGCTCGTCCGGATACTCGTAGCGCAGCTGGTCGAGCGAAAAGTGGCACAGGCCGGCGATGCGCACGGTTTCGCGCAGCGCCGGCGGCGGATACAGGTTCGCCAGCCGCAGCCGCGAGCGCAGATGCTGCTCGGCGTTTTGCGCCAGCGCGTAGCCGCACTCGGCCACCGGTTTGCCGAGCCGCACCGCCGACAAGGTGTCTTGCAGCGGCTTGCGCGAGCGCACGTGCATGCAGACGTGGCCGACGGCGGTAATCGGCAAGCCGTGCTGCCAGGCCACTTCCTCCACGGTGGCGCGGTGGGCGTCATCGAAGGCGCGGTGCAGCAGGTTCAGGCCGAGCCAGGCGCGCCCGGGAAAGGTGGCCGCGATCCACGCCGCCTGGGCATGCAGGCGGTCGACGCCGGCGCTGTCGTAGCCGGGATAGGCGGGCAGCAGGATGGCCAGGCAGTCGGCCAGGCCGTCCAGGTCGGCCGGATGGAGCAGGTAGCTGCCCTTGTCGCTGCGCGTGCGCGCCAGGGTGATCAGTTCGGACAGGTTGCCGTAGCCATGGCGGTTTTGCGCCAGCAGCACCAGCGACAGCGCGGCCCCGCCGTCGGGCCTGGTCAGGTGAAAATGGGCGCCGATCAGCAGCGGCAGCGCCGCCTTTTTGGCCTCGGCATGGGCCCGCACCACGCCGGCCAGCGAGCACTCGTCGGTGATCGCCAGCGCCGAGTAGCCGAGCTGAACCGCACGGGCGACCAATTCCTCGGCGTGCGAGGCGCCGTGCAGGAAGGAAAAATTGGTCAGGCAGAACAGCTCGGCATAGTCGGGCAGGCTCTGCGCCATGGACGCGGAAGACATACAATGGAATGGTAAACTACTGTATAAAAACACAGTATAACCCATGCCGCAGGCGCCCGGCTCAATGCACGAATTCT
>JACMLV010000774.1 GCA_014379395.1 Burkholderiaceae bacterium | reverse complement strand
GGACATGGCGGTTGACGCGCTGATGGGCGCCGCTTTCGGCTCCGCCGGCGAGCGCTGCATGGCCATTTCGGTGGTGGTGGCGGTGGGCGATTCGGGCGACAAGCTGATTGGCGCATTGGGCGAACGCACCGCCGCGCTGAAGATCGGCGACGGCATGGCGGACGGGATGGAGATGGGGCCGGTCGTCTCCAGCGCGGCGAAGCAGCGCATCGAGCGCCTGATCGGCGAGGGCGTGGCGCAGGGCGCGACGCTGGTGGTCGACGGGCGCGACTGCAAGGTGGCCGGGCGCGAGAAGGGCTTTTTCGTCGGCGGCACGCTGTTCGACCATGTCACGCCCGACATGTCGATCTACAAGGAGGAGATTTTCGGGCCGGTGCTGTGCGTGCTGCGCATCGGCGACATCGCCTCGGCGTTGGAGCTCATCAACCGCAACGAGTACGGCAACGGCGTGGCGGTCTACACCCGAGACGGCGGCGTGGCGCGCGAATTCGTGCGCAAGGTGCAGGTCGGCATGGTCGGCGTCAACGTGCCGCTGCCGGTGCCGATGGCCTTCAACAGCTTCGGCGGCTGGAAGCGCAGCCTGTTCGGCGACCACCACGCCTACGGCCCGGAAGGGGCGCGTTTTTACACCCGCCACAAGGCCGTCATGCAGCGCTGGCCGAACACCGCCTCGGCCGGCGCCGAATTTGCATTCCCACAGATGAAGTGATTGCGGGGATAATTCGGTGGGACTTGAAGATAACAACCCAAGCAGGAATCGAACATGATCGAATCTCTCAAACACATGCCGCGTCCGCGCGCCACGCACGAGACGCTGGCCGAGCAGTTCGGCGATCTGGAGCGGGCGCTGACGCCGCGCCAGGCGGCGCTCGAGAGCGCGCGCTGCCTGTATTGCTACGACGCGCCGTGCAGCCGCATCTGCCCGACCGAAATCGACGTCGCCGGCTTCATCCGCAATATCCACGAGGGCAACGTCAACGGCGCGGCGGCCGGCATCCTCAAGCAGAACATCCTCGGCGGCAGCTGCGCCCGGGTCTGCCCGACCGAGGTGTTGTGCGAGGACGTCTGCGTGCGCAACGGCGAGGCCGAGCGGCAGCCGGTCAAGATCGGCCTGCTGCAGCGCTACGCGGTCGACAACATGAGCTTCGCCAGCCATCCGTTCCCCCGCGCGCCGTCGACCGGCAAGACCGTCGCCGTGGTCGGCGCCGGCCCGGCCGGCCTGTCGTGCGCGCACCGCTTGGCGATGCTGGGGCACGACGTGGTGATCTACGAGGCGCGCGAGAAGGCCGGCGGCTTGAATGAATACGGCATCGCGCGCTACAAGCTGACCGACGATTTCGCCCAGAAGGAGGTGGCGTTCCTGCTCTCCGTCGGCGGCATCCGGGTCGAGCACGGCCAGACGCTGGGGCGCAACCTGCACCTCGACGCGCTGCGCGCCAAGCATGATGCGGTGTTCCTGGCGCTCGGCTTGGGCGCGGCCCACCGGCTCGGCCTGCAGGACACCGATCCGCCCGGCCTGCTGCCGGCGGTCGACTATATCGCCGCGCTGCGCCAGGCCGACGACCTGAGCGCGCTGCCCCTGCCGGCGCGCGTGATCGTCATCGGCGCCGGCAACACCGCGATCGACATGGCGGTGCAGATCCGCCGCCTGGGCGCCGAAGAAGTGACTCTGGTTTACCGCCGCGGCCTGTCCGACATGAGCGCCACCGGCCACGAGCTGGAGTTGGCCAAGGCGCACCAGGTGCGCCTGCGCACCTGGGCCCAGCCGAACAAGGTGCTGCTGAACGAGGCCGGCCAGGTGGTCGGCATGCGCTTCGAAAAAACCCGCATCGGCCGCATGTCGGGCACCGGCGAAACCTTCGAGCTGGCCGCCGACGCGGTGTTCAAGGCGATCGGCCAGAGCCTCGACCTGGCCAGCCTGACCGATCCGCTGGCCGACTCCCTGAGCCGGGAGCGCGACAAGATCGCCGTCGACGAGAAGTTCCGCACCACGCTGCCGTTCGTCTACGCGGGCGGCGACTGCGTCGCGCCGGGGCAGGACTTGACGGTGCAGGCGGTGCAGCACGGCAAACTGGCCGCGCTGACCATCGATCAAGACATTCAATCGAAAACGGGAGCCGCCTCATGGCCGATCTGAGCATTGAATTTTGCGGCATCAAGTCGCCCAATCCGTTCTGGCTGGCGTCCGCGCCGCCGACCGACAAGGCATATAACGTGGTGCGCGCCTACGAGGCCGGCTGGGGCGGGGTGGTCTGGAAGACGCTCGGCGAGGATCCGCCGGCGGTCAACGTGTCGTCGCGCTATTCGGCCATCTACGGCAAGAACCGCGAGGTGCTCGGCTTTAACAACATCGAGCTGATCACCGACCGCAGCCTGGAAATCAATCTGCGCGAGATCACCCAGGTCAAGCGCGACTGGCCCGACCGCGCCCTGATCGTCTCGCTGATGCTGCCCTGCGAAGAGCAGCCGTGGGCCGAGATGCTGCCGCTGATCGAGGCCACCGGGGCCGACGGCGTCGAACTCAATTTCGGCTGCCCGCACGGCATGTCCGAGCGCGGCATGGGCTCGGCCGTGGGCCAGGTGCCGGAGTACGTCGAGATGGTCACGCGCTGGTGCAAGAAGCACACCAAGCTGCCGGTGCTGGTCAAGCTGACCCCCAACGTGACCGACATCCGGCTGCCGGCGCGCGCCGCCAAGGCCGGCGGCGCCGACGCCATCTCCCTGATCAACACGATCAACTCGATCACCTCGCTCGACCTGGACCGCATGATCGCGCGCCCCGTCGTCGGCGCCTTCAGCACCCACGGCGGCTACTGCGGGCCGGCCGTGAAACCGATCGCGCTCAACATGCTGGCCGAGATCGCGCGCGACCCGGCCACGCGCGGCCTGCCGCTGTCGGGCATCGGCGGCGTCGGC
>JACMLV010000773.1 GCA_014379395.1 Burkholderiaceae bacterium | reverse complement strand
TTGCGCATGATCTGATATTCGCGGTCGGTCAGCGTCAGCGCCGGCGCAACGGTGATCGAGTCGCCGGTGTGAACGCCCATCGCATCGATGTTTTCGATCGAGCAGATGATGATGCAATTGTCCGCCTTGTCGCGCACCACTTCCATCTCGTACTCTTTCCAGCCGATCAAGGATTCCTCGATCAACAGTTCCTTGGTCGGCGACGCTTCCAGGCCGCGCTTGCAGATGGTCTCGAACTCTTCCTCGTTGTAGGCGATGCCGCCGCCGGTGCCGCCCATCGTGAACGACGGCCGGATGATGACCGGGAAGCCGAGCGTGCGCTGCACCGCCCACGACTCGTCCATCGAGTGGGCGACGCCGGACTTGGCCGAACCGAGGCCGATCTTGGTCATCGCTTCCTTGAACTTGGAGCGGTCCTCGGCCTTGTCGATCGCCTCCGGCGAGGCGCCGATCAACTCGACGTTGTACTTGGCCAGCACGCCGTGGTTGTGCAGGTCCAGCGCGCAGTTGAGCGCGGTCTGGCCGCCCATGGTCGGCAGGATCGCGTCCGGACGCTCCTTGGCGATGATGCGCTCGACCACGCTCCAGGTGATCGGCTCGATGTAGGTGACGTCGGCCATCTCCGGGTCGGTCATGATGGTCGCCGGATTGCTGTTGACCAGGATGACTTTGTAGCCCTCTTCGCGCAGGGCCTTGCACGCTTGCGCGCCGGAATAGTCGAACTCGCAGGCCTGACCGATCACGATCGGGCCGGCGCCAATAATCAGAATACTTTTGATATCTAAACGTTTAGGCATTTTTCTTTTTCTCCACTGCATCCATCAAGCCGATGAAGCGATCAAACAGGTAGGCAACATCCATCGGGCCGGGCGACGCTTCCGGGTGGCCCTGGAAGCAGAAGGCCGGCTTGTCGGTGCGGGCGAAGCCCTGCAGCGAGCCGTCGAACAGCGATTGATGGGTGACGCGGCAATTGGCCGGCAAGGTGGCCGAATCGACCGCGAAACCGTGGTTTTGCGAAGTGATCAAGACCTTGCCCGAATCGACGTCCTGCACCGGATGGTTGGCGCCGTGGTGGCCGAATTTCATCTTCAAGGTCTTGGCGCCGCTGGCCAGGGCCATGATCTGGTGGCCGAGGCAGATGCCGAACACCGGGATGCCGCGCTCGATCAGCTCGCGCGTGGCGGCGATCGCGTAGTCGCACGGCTCCGGATCGCCGGGGCCGTTCGACAGGAAGATGCCGTCCGGATTCAGTGCCAGCGCGTCGGCGGCCGAAGCCTGGGCCGGCAGCACGGTGACCTTGCAGCCGCGCGAAGTCAGCATGCGCAAGATGTTGCGCTTGACGCCGAAGTCGAAGGCGACCACGTGGAAGCGGGCGGCCGGCCAGGCATCGGCCAGCTTGCCGTAGCCCTCGCCCAGCGTCCACTCGGTCTCGGTCCACTCGTAGGCGGCCTTGGCCGACACCACTTTCGCCAGATCCATGCCGGCCAGGCCGGGGAAGGAACGCGCCAGTTCCAGCGCCTGCGCGGCGGACGGCTCGTTGCCCTGCGTGCCGACCAGGATGGCGCCGGCTTGGGCGCCTTTTTCGCGCAGCAGGCGGGTCAGCTTGCGGGTGTCGATGCCGGCGATGGCGACGATGTTCTCCGCCTTCAGGTAGTCCGACAGCGACTGGGTGGAACGGAAGTTGGAGGCCAGCAGCGGCAGATCACGGATGATCAGGCCGGCGGCGTGCACCTTGGTCGACTCGACGTCTTCAGGATTGACGCCGGTGTTGCCGATGTGAGGATAGGTCAGCGTGACGATCTGGCGGCAATAGCTCGGGTCGGTGAGGATTTCCTGATAGCCGGTCATGGAGGTGTTGAACACCACCTCGCCGGTCGTGTGCCCGGCGGCACCGATGGAAAAACCTTTGAAAATCGTTCCATCAGCAAGCGCTAGGATGGCTGGAACGGCAGGGCCAGAAAAAAATGGCGGCAAGGGGAACTCCTGATAAGGTTACCGTAGCAGCGCCATGTCAGACCGATCGCCAAGCATCCCAAGCTGTTTTCTTGGGGTTCGGCGGTCATTTTGAATGATGGGATGGTGGTAGTCGCTACGGCAGGTGTAAGAATGGCTAAACCTTGCAAGTATAGCCCAAACGACCGTTTCGAGCAACTTGCTGGACCGAAGACACGCCCCGTCCCGGCCCCCGTCCGGCCTTCCCCGCGCGCCGTTTCACCGCGTCGGCAAGCGTCCCGGCGGCGCGGCGGCGCCGCCCGTCCAAGGCCCGCCTTTCACGCCTGCTCCCAAAACGGGAACGCGGCGCCCGCAGACTCCATCCAGCTGCCGGCGGTGCTCAGCATCAAGTCGCCGGTCAGCGTCGGGCCGACGCTGGGCGCGGCGATGATGCTGGCGCCCCCCGCATATACAATGGACACTGGGCCATGAACGTCGGAATCGAACGAAACAACCTCGCGCTGGCCGCCCAGAGCGGCGATCGGGCGCCTCTTGGCGGTCTGCCAGGCGGACGTCCGGCGCTACGCCAACAAGCATTGCCAAACCGGCGACATCGACGACGCGGTGCAGGAATCGGTGCTGATCATCGCCAACAAGGTCAAGGGGCTCAAGGCGGCGGCGGCTTTTTCGTCGTGGCTGTTCACGGTCATCAAGCAAAAGTGCCGCAAGCTGTCGCGGATGATGTTCAAGCACGACCGGCTCGAAGACGAGGTCGCCGAGCGCCAGCTCGCCTCCCGCAGCGACGAAGGGCTGCGGCTCGATCTGGCCAAGGCGCTCGAGTCGCGGCCCGCCCATTACCTCGAAGTGGCGCTGCTGCGCGACTTCGAGGAGCTCACGATCGCCGAGATCGCCGCGCGCCTGGACCAGGCACCCGGCGCCGTGAAAAGCCGGCCGCACCGCGCGCGCGCTGGTACGCGAGTATCTGCTGGCCTGACGCGGCCGGCTCGGACGCC
>JACMLV010000088.1 GCA_014379395.1 Burkholderiaceae bacterium | reverse complement strand
TGGCGCTATGCTCGCTTTTAAAAAACTTTCTCAATCATGCCTTCTCTCTGCGAGCTTCGCGCCTCTGCGTGAGACCCTGCATTTCTCAGGAGTTTTCGTCATGCGAGCCTTCGCGACTTGTCTGTTGTTGTTGATCGCCGTCACCGCTAGCGCAGCAGGGCCTCCGAAAAGCCCACTCTCGCCGGAAGAGTCGCTCAAGCACTTCGTCCTCGCGGACAAGAACTTGCAGATCGAGCTCGGCGCGGCCGCCCTGCCCTTGGTGATCGACGTGGCCGACAAGGCCGGCATCCACGCCGCGCTGGCCGCCCTGCCGGACTCCTGGCGCCAGATCGACGTCTTGATCAACAACGCCGGATTGGCGCTGGGCACCGCGCCGGCGCACGAGGCCAGCCTGGACGATTGGGAAACCATGATCGCCACCAACTGCACCGGCCTGGTGACGATGACGCGCGCGCTGCTGCCGGCCATGGTCGCGCGCGGCAGCGGGCTGGTGATCAACCTCGGCTCGGTGGCCGGCCACTACCCTTATCCGGGCGGCAACGTGTACGGCGCGACCAAGGCCTTCGTCGAGCAGTTCACGCTGAACCTGCGCGCCGACCTGGCCGGCTCCGGCGTGCGCGCCACCAACCTCGCGCCCGGCCTGTGCGGCGGCACCGAGTTCTCCAACGTGCGCTTCAAGGGCGACGACGCGGCCGCCGCCAAGGTCTACGAGGGCACGGTGCCCCTGACGGCGCAGGACATCGCCGACACCGCCTACTGGATCGCCACGTTGCCGCCGCACATCAACATCAACAGCATCGAAATGATGCCGACCTGCCAAGGCATGGGGCCGTTCACCATCAAGCGCGACTTGTAAGCGGATGTTACCAAGCTTGGCGTTTTGATCAGGCTCAGCTTTACTGTCGGCTCGCCGATAGCGGGCCTTTTTAGTGGCAAGCGGCGTTTTTTAACGCGTTTTAGCGCGGGTTGGCTTGTCAAACAGGCTAACTCGAGGAAGAAATCGCGTAAAATGTCGCTCACTCTTTCCAATAACAAATCAAGCATGGCTTCAGTTTTCATCTGGAACGTCCGTGTCTATTACGAAGACACCGACGCCGGTGGCATTGTGTATTACGCGAACTACCTGAAATTTTTCGAGCGCGCCCGCACCGAATGGATGCGCGCGCTCGGCATCGGCCAGCAGGTGCTGCTAGAGGAACACGGCGCCATGTTCGTGGTCAAGGACGCCAGCGCCGACTACCACGCGCCCGCCAGGCTCGACGACACCTTGCGCCTGACGCTCGCGGTCGAGAAGATGGGCCGCGCCTCGGTCCACTTCCTGCAGCAGGCCTGGCGCGACGACTGCCTGCTCAACACCGCCCGCTTCCGCGTCGGCTGCGTCGACGCCGATCTGCGCCCGCGCGCGCTGCCGCCCGAGGTGGCCGCCCGCATGCGCGCCGACTGACCGCCGCCACCCACCACGTTTACGATTTAGCCCACAGACTGCCCGCCAATGAATGTCGCCCAAGACCTGTCCTTCCTCGCACTGATCACCAACGCGCACCTGATCGTCCAGCTGATCATGGCGCTGCTGCTGGGCATCTCGCTGACCAGCTGGACCTACATCTTCCGCAAGATGTTCGCCGTCTCGGCCGCGCGCCGCCAGACCGTCGAATTCGAGCGCAGCTTCTGGGCCGGCGGCAACCTGCACACGCTGCACCAGAACGCCAGCGGCAACCGCGCCGAGGGCGGCGCGCTGGCGCGCATCTTCGACGCCGGCATGGGCGAATTCATCAAGGGCAAGGCCTCCTACGGCGCGCGCGAGGCGCTCGACGTCGGCGCCGTGCTCGACGGCGCCCGCCGCGCCATGCGCGCCGCCTTCCAGCGCGAGATGGACGCGCTCGAATCGCACCTGGCCTTCCTGGCCTCGGTCGGCTCGGTGTCGCCCTACATCGGCCTGCTCGGCACCGTGTGGGGCATCATGAACGCCTTCCGCGGCCTGGCCAACGTCCAGCAGGCCACGCTCGCCGCCGTCGCGCCCGGCATCGCCGAGGCATTGATCGCCACCGCGATCGGCCTGTTCGCCGCGATTCCGGCCGTGGTCGCCTACAACCGCTTCTCGCACGACATCGACCGCCTCGCGATCCGCTTTGAAAGCTTCGTCGAGGAGTTCTCCAACATCTTGCAGCGCCAGTCGCGCTGATCCGGCATGACCTCTTCCTTTTCCAGCAGCATGCGCGGCGGCCGCGGCCGCAAGTTCAAGTCCGAGATCAACGTCGTGCCCTACATCGACGTGATGCTGGTGCTGCTCATCATCTTCATGGTGATGCCGTCGTCGAACAATCCGAGCGTGGTCAACCTGCCCAACGCCGAAAAATCGGCCCGCCCGCCCGACGACTACGTGCAGATCGTGCTCAAACCGGACGGCGCCCTGAGCATCGGCGTGGTCGGCAAGCACCCGCAGGCGGCGGAAAGCGCGCCCGACCGCGCCGCCCTGCTGAAGAAGCTGCGCGTCCTGCACGCCGACAATCCGGAGTTCGCCGTGATGATCGCCGGCGACAAGGACGCCAAATACAACGATGTGATCCAGCTGATTTCGGAAGCGAAAAAGATGGGCATCAGCCGGGTCGGCCTGGCGACTGAGTAAATAAAGACGAAGCGAACCTTGCAGATGAAACCCGCACTTGCCGCCGGCGCCCCTTACGAGGTGCCGCGAGAAAACCGCCGTTGGCCTTCGCTGGCCATGGCGGTGGCGATGCACGCCGGCCTGCTGGCCGTGCTGTGGGTCGGCGTGCAATGGCAAAGCAGCCAGCCGGTCGCGGTCGAGGCCGAAGTGTGGGACATGAAGACCGAGGCCGCCGCGCCAGTCGCGCCGCCGGCCGAAGCGCAGCCGGAGGAACCCACTCCGGCCGAACCGCCGCCGCCCCCGCCGCCCGTCGCGCCACCGGTCGAAACGCCGCCCGCGCCGCAGCCCGACATCGCCCTCGAGCGCCTCAAGGCCAAGGTGAAGGCGGAAAAAGAAAATCTCGCCGAGCAGCAACGCAAGGCCGGGGAGAAGCGCGCCGCGCTGGAGAGGGCCGAACGCGCCGAAAAAGTCGCCGCCGACCTCAAGGCCAAGGCGGACGCCAAAGCCAAGGTCGACGCCAAGGCCAAGGCGGAGACTAAGGCAGAGGCCGACGCCAAGGCGAAGGCGGACGCCAAGGCCAAGGCCGACAAGGAACTGGCCGACAAGAACGTCGACAAGCTGACCAAGGCCAAGCAGGCGGCGGCCGACCAGAAGGCGGCCGACAACGCGCGCCGGCTGGAAATGAGCCGGCTCACCAGCGCGGCCGGCTCCGGCGGCACCGGCACGGCCGCCAAGTCGAGCGGACCGGGCACCGACAAGAGCTACGCGGCCGCCGTGATCGCCAAGATCAAGAACAACATCGCCTACTCGGGCGGCACCGACATGAGCGGCAATCCGCGCGCCGAGTTCAAGATCGAGCAATTGCCGACCGGGGAAATCATCTCGGTCAGACAGACCAAGAGCAGCGGCGTGCCGGCCTATGACAAGGCGGTTCAAAATGCGATCGACAAATCGTCGCCGCTGCCGAAGAAAAAAGATGGCACCGTCGACCGCGTGGTCGACGCCGGATTCAACCTGAAGGACTGACGCACATGAAAAAACTGAACGCATTCATCGCCGCCGCGGCGCTCGCGCTTGGCGCCGGCGCCGCCCAAGCCCAGCTGCGCATCGAGATTTCCGGCGTCGGCAGCAACCAGATCCCGGTCGCCGTGGCCGCCTTCGCCGACGAATCGGTGGCGCCGCAGCAGATCTCGGCCATCATCAAATCCGACCTCGAGCGCAGCGGCGCCTTCCGCGTGATCGACGCCGGCGCCGCCATCGCCGACTCGGCCGGCGTCAACTACAGCCAGTGGAAGGCGCGCGGCGCCGACGCGCTGGTGATCGGCAGCGTGCAGCGCCTGGCCGACGGCCGCCTCGACGTGCGCTACAAGCTGCTCGACACGATCAAGTCCACGCAACTGTCCGCGCTCGGCCAGACCCCGGCGCCGCAGCACACCCGCCTGTTGGCGCACAAGATCGCCGACGACATCTACGAAAAACTGACCGGCGTGCGCGGCGTGTTCGCCACCCGCATCGCCTACGTCACCCACAGCAACGGCCAATACCGGCTGGAGGTGGCCGACGCCGACGGCGAAGGGATCCAGGTCGCGCTGCGCTCGCCCGAGCCGATCATCTCGCCGTCCTGGTCGCCCGACGGCACCAAGGTCGCCTACGTCTCGTTCGAGCGCAGAAAGCCGGTCGTCTTCGTGCAGAACCTGGTGACCCAGGCGCGCACCGTCATCGCCAACGAAAAGGGCAGCAACTCGGCGCCGTCCTGGAGCCCGGACGGCAGCAAGCTGGCGGTGGCGCTCTCGCGCGACGGCCACACCCAGGTCTACACCGTCAACGCCGACGGCAGCGGCCTGCGGCGCCTGTCCAACAGCAGCGGCATCGACACCGAGCCGCAATTTTCGGCCGACGGCGCCAGCATCTACTTCACCAGCGACCGCAGCGGCGGGCCGCAGATCTACCGCATGGGCGTGGGCGGCGGCGAGGCCAAGCGGGTCACCTTCGGCGGCAGTTACAATATCAGCCCGCGCATTTCCTCCGACGGCAAAACGCTGGCCTATATTTCGCGGCGCGAAGGCGGCTTCAACCTCTACGCGCTCGACCTGGCCAGCGGCCAGGAGCAGCGCCTGTCGGACTCGGGCAACGACGAGTCGCCCAGTTTTTCGCCCAACGGCAAATACATCATGTACGCCACCGAGGCGGGCCGGCGCAAGACGCTGGCCGTGGTCTCGGTCGACGGACGCGTGCGACAACGTCTGAGTACACAAGCAGGCAACATCAAGGAGCCCACCTGGGGTCCTTTCATGAAATAATTTTTTTGTCATTTAACAACCAGGAGAGATATATGAGTCACAAAAGCTTAGCCTTCATCGTTTCCGCCGCAGCCCTGCTGTCGGCTTGCAGCTCGCCAGTCAAACTGAACGACACCCCGGTGGTCGACGCGACCGGCGCCAACAGCACCGTGCCGGCGGCCGATCCGCGCGCCGTCAACGGCGTCGACGCCTCCTCGATGGACGCGCTGAACGATCCGAAAGGCGTGCTGGCCAAGCGCAGCGTCTACTTCGACTTCGACAGCTACGCCGTGCGCGAAGGCGACAAGGCCGTCGTCAGCAACCACTCCGGCTACCTGAACAAGAATAAGGCCCGCAAAGTCCTGATCCAAGGCAACACCGACGAACGCGGCGGCGCCGAGTACAACCTGGCCCTGGGCCAGAAGCGCGCCGAAGCCGTGCGCAAGTCGATGAGCGCCCTGGGCGTGCCGGAAGCGCAGATGGAAGCCGTATCGCTGGGCAAGGAAAAGCCAAAGGCGACCGGCAGCAACGAAGCGGCTTGGGCTGAAAACCGCCGCACCGACATCGTTTACTGATCCAACGCGCCATTAGTACAATGACGGGGCGGCGCGCGGTGCTACACTGCGCGCCGCCCCGTTGCCACAACTGGCCGACCATTTGAAAGAGTCCCGTCCATGATGACATTTTCCAAAACCGGCCTCGCGGCCGCCCTACTGGCCGTCTTCGCCACCCTGCCGCCGCACGCCGGCGCCGGCCTGCTCGACGACGACGAGGCGCGCCGCGCGATTCTGGACTTGCGCGGCAAAGTCGACGCCGTCACGCGCGACGTCAACGCCCGCATCGACACCAAGGCCGACAAGACCAGCACGCTCGACCTGATCGGCCAGCACGACCAGACGCAGCAGGACATCGCCAAGTTGCGCGGCCAAATCGAGGAACTGGCCAACGAACTGGCCAACGCCCAAAAGCGCCAGAAGGATTTCTACATCGACCTCGACGCGCGCCTGCGCAAGCTCGAACCGCGCGAAGTGAACATCGACGGCAAGGAAGCGGCGGTCGAGCCGTCCGAGCAGAACTCCTACGACGCGGCGCTGCAGCAGTTCAAGGCCGGCGACTACAAGAGCGCCGCGACGGCGCTGGACGCCTTCGTCAAGCGCTACCCGGATTCGGCCTACGCGGCCAACGCCCAATACTGGCTGGGCAACGCCTATTACGCCCAGCGCGACTGCAAGAGCGCCATCGCGGCCCAGCAGGTGGTGATCAAGACCTACCCGGACAGCCCGAAGGCGGCCGACGCCATGCTCAACATGGCCAGCTGCTACACCGAGTTGAAGGACAAGGTCGGCGCCAAGAAGACGCTCGACGCGCTGGTGGCGAAATATCCGGATTCGGCCGCGGCCCAGGCGGCGCGCGAGCGGCTGCCGAAAAAATAGGGTTTAACAGCACAATTGGCGGCGTTGTGGTTTGACAGAAAGCAGAGCGCCCCCTATAATCTTGCTTCTTCGGGTCGTTAGCTCAGCTGGTAGAGCAGCGGACTTTTAATCCGTTGGTCGCAGGTTCGAATCCCGCACGGCCTACCACGAAT
>JACMLV010000772.1 GCA_014379395.1 Burkholderiaceae bacterium | reverse complement strand
GGGCGCGCGCCAGCCCCATCGCCGCGCGCAGGGTTTGCAGATAATCGGTCAGCGTCAGCGCCCGCGGCCCGGCCAGCGGCAGGCGGCCACCGCGCCCGGGCGGCTTGGCGATCAGCGTGATCAAAGCGGCGACCAGATCGTCGATGTGCAATGGCTGGATCAGCGCGTCGCCGCGCCCCAGTCGCGGCAGCAGCGGCCAGCTGGCCATGCCGGTGAAGCGGCGCGCGCTGGCGCCGTCGGCGCCGAACACCAGCGAAGGCTGCACCACGACGGCGTGGAGCCGCAGCGTCAAGAGAAAATCGTCGGCGGCTTTTTTCGACAGGTGATAGCCGGAGCTGGCGGCCGCGTCGGCGCCGAGCGCGGACAGTTGCAGCACCAGCCGCACGGCGACCGCCTCGCAGGCCAGAAACAGCGCGCGCGGCGCGCGGATGTGGATCTCCTCGAAGCGCTGGCGGCCGCGCTCGCGCAGGATGCCGACCGCGTTGACGACCACCTCGACGCCTTCCAGGCGCGGCAGCCAGGCGGCCGGATCGAGGTCGCGCGTGAAGTCGGCCTCGACGTATCGCATGCGCGGGCCGGACGCGCGCGCGGCGGCGTGGCGCGCCGGCAGGATCAGCGTGTGGCCCTCGGCCAACAGTGCGGCGCGCAGATGGCGGCCGATGAAGCCGCTCGCTCCGGTCAGCAAAATACGCATGGCTGCTCCAATCGAATGGACCCATCCGCCGGGCCGGGAACCGCGCCGCCCGTTTGCGCGTCACATGGTTAGCCGCGTTCCTGAATCAGACCGAGGCGGGGGCGGGCAAGTTCAACGATGTCACCGGGGGAACAAGCATGAAGAGCTGGCCAGAAGCGTTGCGCGACGGGGTGGCCACCGGCGCCGTCGCGAGCGTGTTGTCGACCGTCGTGCTGGCGCTGCGCGGCCGGCGCGAAAGCGGCAGCACTTATGCGCCGACCAACGCCATCAGCCACTGGCTGTGGGGCGAGCGCGCCGCGCATCAGAACCGGCCGAGCGCGCGCTACACGCTGCCGGGCTACCTGATCCACCACGCCAGTTCGATGCTGTGGGCCACGCTGTACGAAAAATGGTTCGGCCGGCTGGCGCGCCGGGCGCCGCCGGCGCAGGTGTTGGGCGCGGCGGCGGCGGTGTCGGCGCTGGCTTGCTTCGTCGACTACCAGCTGACGCCGCAGCGCCTGCATCCCGGCTTCGAAAGACGCCTGTCGGGACCGTCGCTGTGGCTGGTCTACGGCGCCTTCGGCCTCGGGCTGGCGCTGCCGCATCTGCTGCGCGGCCGGCGTTAAATCCCGGCGCGCAACTGGACCCGGCGATGCTGTATATCCTGTTGCTGCACGGGCTGATCGGCGGCTTCGACGTGCTCTGGAACCACGAACTGAACGAGCATCTGCCGCGCCGGCCGTCGGCCGCCACCGAGGAGGGCCTGCACAGCGCGCGCGAGCTGCTGTTCGCGCTGCTGTTCATCGGCCTGGCGTGGTGGCAGTGGCATGGCCGCTGGGTCTGGTTCATCGCCGTCCTGGTCGCCATCGAAACCGGCGTCACCGCGCGCGACGCCGTGGTCGAGGTCAAGACGCGCGTGCTGAGCGTGGCCGAGCAGCTCAGCCATGTCGCCCTGTTCATCAATTTCGGCGTCTTCCTGACGCTGCTCGCCGGCCAGTTGGCGGCCTGGCACGGCTTGCCGGACGGCGTCGTCGCCGTCGATCACGGCTGGGTCAGCCGCGTGCTGACCATGCTCGGCCTGATCGCCGCCGCCTGGTGCGTGCGCGACGCGCTGGCCGCCGTC
>JACMLV010000771.1 GCA_014379395.1 Burkholderiaceae bacterium | reverse complement strand
GTCGACCGAATAGCCCTGGTATTGCTGCTTGTCGTCGAGGTAGGAAAACGGGATCGAGCCGTCGCGCACGCCGAGCGTGATGGTGCCGCTCTTCTTGATCTTGGCGAGGGTGCCGGTCGGTTCCTGCGACTGGGCCGGCAGGCTGGCGCCGATGAGGCCGATGCTCAGCAGCGCGGCGATGGATTGGACGAGTTTCATGCTGTCTCCCTGTTTTTGAATGAGCCGGTTTTCCGGTCAATGGTCTGGCGTAGAACAATTCTATTGCATTTTCCAGTTACGCGACGGCACTGATTTCTCGTCGCCACCGCTCCGCCTCACGCCGCCTCGGCCAATCGGCATGCCGGCGCCCCGCCATTGGCCGCCATTGCTTTACAGCGGCTGGTGCCCCAAACGCACGCGTAAGGCCGGGTGCCGCTCGGCCAGCGCCTTCAAGGCCAATAGGCTGCGCCGATTCATGGGCTGATCGGTGGTATAGGAGCCGGGCTCTACGCTGTGGGTCCAGCCCCAGCTCGTATGGCAGGTGTCGCCGGTCAGCAAAATCGGGCCTTGCGGCGTGCGGGCGAGATAGGCGACGCTGCCCGGCGTGTGCCCCGGAACGTTCAAGGCGAACAGCGATCCGTCGCCGAACACGTCGACCACGCCGCTGAGCGGCTCGTCCGCCGCGCCGGCCGAGGCCAACTCGCGCAGCGGCGCCTTACCGTCGAGCAGCGCATCGCTCGCCCCTTGCACGAACAGGTTCAGGAACGACGGCGTGCTGGCCTCCCCCCTGCCGACATAGAGCGGCACCGTCGGCGCGATGTCGGGCATGCCGGAAATGTGATCGATGTGCAGGTGGGTGAACAGCACCCCCTGCAGCTTGCCCGGCAGTTGTTCGACGATCTGTTCGGTCGGCTTTCGGATCTGTATCGCATCGAGCGGCATGAATTGACGGAGCAGCCAGTGCAGGCCGTAGCGTCCGGGATCGGCGAGTATTTTCGCCGACACGCCGGTGTCGACCAGAAAGACCCCTTGCGTCGGATGGCGCAAAACGTGGGCGTAAATCTGGATCGGCTCGGCCGGATTATCGCTCAGGTGCGCGTGTTTCGCCGCCGCGGAATCAAGATTGAGCAAGCCGCCCAGCGGCACCCGCCAGTCGGCGCTGACCACGCTGTCGAGCAGGATCGGGCCGGGGCGATCCATGTCGGCCTCCATCGCGGCCAAGCTGGACGGCCGGCCGAAGCCGCCCGGTTCGGTCCGATGACTGGTAATGCTGCACGCCTGGCACAACAGCAGCAAGCCGAGCGCGAGCAGCCGGCTGCTGCGGCGGACGACGGAAGTGGGTGGCGTTGAATGCATGGTCATTCCTAAAAGATAAGATGGTCGATCTTACCCCCGCGAAATAGTTGCCACAATCACCAAATTACGGATGCAGCCATCCATTATCGGATGGGAATGGACAAGGAGGGCGCGTGCAATTGAAATGGGATGACTTACGGCTTTTCCTCGCCGTCCACGACACGGGCAGCCTGAGCGGCGCGGCGCGCGCGCTGCGGCTTGGCCAGCCGACGCTCAGCCGCAGGATGGCCGAACTGGAGGCGCACATCGGCGAGCCGCTCTTGGTTCGGGGAGCGCAGGGAGTCGCGCTGACCGACGCCGGCCTGCGCCTGCTGCCCTCGGCGCAACGCATGGCCGAGTGGGCCACCGAAGCGGCCCTCAGCCTGGCCAGCCGCGCCCAGGGCGTATCGGGGCGGGTTAGGATCGCCGCGCCGCCCGGCGTGGCCGAGGATTTCCTGGCCCCCTTCGCGGCGCGCTTGCTCGCCACCTCGCCGAAGCTGCAACTGGACGTCCTGTCGGGACTGGATGTGCTCAATCTGGCGCGCGGCGAGGCCGATTTGTCGATGCGGCTCTCGCCGCCGACCGATCCCGAGCTGATCTGCCTGGACCAGATCAGCGGACCGATCCGGGCGTACGCGGCGACAAGCTACGCGGCGACCCTGCCCGCCCCTTGCCGCCTGGACCAGCTGCGCTGGATCAGCTGGTCGTCCTCGCACCAGCAAATGCGCTCGCGTCAAGCGCTGGAACAGGCCATTCCCGGCTTCGCGCCGGTGTTCACCTCCGACGACTACAACGTCCAGCGCGCCGCCTGCGCGGCGGGCGTCGGGGCGATGCTGGACGCGAAGATATTCCATCGCTTCGCCAGCGTGCGCGGCCTGCGGGAGCTCGATGTCGAACTGGGCCCGGACGCCGCCGGCACCCTGTATCTGGTGTGCCATCGCCGCCAGCGCCATTTGCCGAAGGTGCGGGCGGTGGTCGACGCGCTGCGGGAGGAGTTCGCCTTCGCCCGGCAAGCGGGCGAATCGGGCTGAATCCGGGCGCCCAGGCGGCCTGGCCAGCCTCAGGCCGCCTGGGCGCTGACCGCCTCCTCGTCCTGGCGCGCCTGCTGGCGCTGCCACATCTGCGCGTACAGGCCGTCGGCCGCCAGCAGCGACTGGTGGCTGCCGCGCTCGACGATGCGGCCGTGGTCGAGCACCAGGATCTGCTGCGCGTCGGCCACCGTCGACAGGCGGTGCGCGATCACCAGCGTGGTGCGGTTGCGCGCGATTTCCTTCAACTGCGACTGGATCGCCTGCTCGGCCTTCGAGTCGAG
>JACMLV010000770.1 GCA_014379395.1 Burkholderiaceae bacterium | reverse complement strand
GGCGCACCTTCGATTCCGGCAGCGCCGCCTTCGGCGCGGCGGCGGTGCCGCCCAGCGCGATGCGGCTCGCGCCCGGCGCGGCGCCGGAATTGAACTTGAACTTGGTGGACGTTTTCGCCGTGCCCGCGTCGCGGTGGCGCTCGCCGGCCGCCGGGGCGTTCCCCTCGTTGTTGCTCCAGGCGGGAATCAGGTGCTTGTCGCCATTGCCGATCAGGTCGCCGCGCCCCATCGCCACCAGCGCCTCGCGCAGCAGCGGCCAGTTGGCCGGGTCCTGGTAGCGCAGGAAGGCCTTGTGGGTGCGCCGGATCTTGCCGCTGCGGGCCGTTTCCACCACCTCCGAATCGGCCGTCACCTTGTGCAGCGGATTCTTGCGCGAGTGGTACATGGTGGTCGCCATCGCCATCGGCGTCGGCATGAAGGTCTGCACCTGGTCGAGCTTGAAGTTGTTCTTTTTCAGCCACAACGCCAGGTTCAGCATGTCGAGGTCGGTGGTGCCCGGATGGGCCGCGATGAAATACGGGATCAGGTACTGCTTCTTGCCGGCTTCCAGCGAGAAGCGGTCGAACATCTCCTTGAACTCCTCGTAGGCGCCGATGCCCGGCTTCATCATCTTGGCCAGGGTGCCCTGCTCGGTGTGCTCGGGCGCGATCTTGAGCAGGCCGCCGACGTGGTGCGTGACCAGTTCCTTCACGTATTCCGGCGAGCGCACCGCCAGGTCGTAGCGCACGCCCGAGCCGATCAGGATCTTCTTGATGCCCGGAATGGCGCGCGCCTTGCGGTACAGCGAGATCAGCTTGCCGTGGTCGGTGCCCATGTTGACGCAGATGGACGGGTACACGCAGGACGGCCGGCGGCACGATTCCTCGATCGCCTTGTCCTTGCACGACAGCCGGTACATGTTGGCGGTCGGGCCGCCGAGGTCGGAGATGGTGCCGGTGAAGCCCTTGGTCTTGTCGCGGATCTGCTCGATCTCGCGCAGGATCGACGGCTCCGAGCGGCTCTGGATGATGCGCCCCTCGTGCTCGGTGATCGAGCAGAAGGTGCAGCCGCCGAAGCAGCCGCGCATGATGTTGATCGAGAAGCGGATCATCTCCCAGGCCGGGATGTGGGCCTTGCCGTAGCTCGGATGCGGACCGCGCGCGAAATTCATGTCGTAGACGTTGTCCATCTCGTCCATCGCCAGCGGCAGCGGCGGCGGATTGAGCCAGACGTCGCGCTCGCCGTGCGCCTGCACCAGGGCGCGCGCGTTGCCGGGATTCGATTCCATGTGGAATACGCGCGAGGCGTGCGCGTACAGCACCGGGTCGTCCTTGACGACGTCGTAGGCCGGCAGCCGCACCACGGTCTTGTCGTGTTGCTCCTTGAGCGCGGCCTGGCGCTCTTCGCGCGTCAGGATGCGGATCGGTTTCACCACCTCGGCGGCGGCGGCCGCGTCGCTGGTGCAGGCCTGCTTGTCGTCCTCGCTCTGGTACGGATTGATCGGCGGATCGATCTTGCCCGGCGTGTCCATGCGGGTCGAATTGGCGACCGACCAGTCGGCGCCCGGCAGCCAGCCCGGCGCCACCATGAAGGCGGTGCCGCGCAGGTCGCGGATGGCCTTGATGTCCTCGCCGGCGGCGAGGCGGTGGCTCAGGTCGACCAGCGCGCGCTCGGCGTTGCCGAAGATCAGCAGGTCGGCCTTGGAGTCGGGCAGCACCGAGCGGCGCACCTTGTCCGACCAGTAATCGTAATGGGCGATGCGGCGCAGCGAGGCCTCGATGCTGCCGATGATGACCGGCGTCTCGGGATAGGCTTCGCGCGCGCGCTGGGCGTACACGGTGACGGCGCGGTCGGGCCGCTTGTTCGGCTCGGCGTTCGCGGTGTAGGCGTCGTCGGAGCGGATCTTGCGGTCGGCCGTGTAGCGGTTGACCATCGAATCCATGTTGCCGGCGGTGATGCCGAAATACAGGCGCGGCTTGCCGAGCACGCGGAAGGCGTCGGCAGAGAGCCAATCGGGCTGGCTGATGATGCCGACCCGGAAGCCCTGTGCCTCGAGCAGGCGCCCGATCAGCGCCATGCCGAAGCTGGGATGGTCGATGTAGGCGTCGCCGGTGACGAGGATGACGTCGCACTCGTCCCAGCCGAGGGCGTCCATCTCGGCGCGCGACATCGGCAGGAAGGGCGCCGATGCGGCGCGGGCGGAGCGCTTGGGAACGCTCGAAAATAAATTGGTGGGGGAGCTCATAGGGGCGAGATTGTACCGGAAATGCTTAAATTCCGTTCACCTCGGCCATCATTTCGATGGCCCGCCCAGAAGAAAAAACGTTTAACTTTCAATCACTTGTGAGGTTTGCACAAGAATCGCGGTGGCGCGGCGCGGGCCGGCGCGGCGCGGGCCGGCGTGGCCG
>JACMLV010000769.1 GCA_014379395.1 Burkholderiaceae bacterium | reverse complement strand
GAGCGAGGCCTACGCCAGCCTGCAAACCGGCCAGGCCGAGCAGGATCGCCAGCGGCAGCAGGCGTGGACGCAGACGGTGGAGGCGATGGCGGCGGCGCTGAAGAGCAACGAACAGGCGAGCGCGGGCATCGTGGCCGATGTGCGCAGTTCGCTCCATGCGTTCAACCAAACCTACGAGCAGCGTTCGGGCGCCTTGGTGACCAACGTAAGCGAGGCCTACGCCACCCTGCAGAGCACTCAAGCCGAGCAGGACCGGCAGCGGCAGCAGGCGTGGACGCAGTCGGTGGAAGCGATGGCGGCGGCGCTCAAGAGCAACGAGCAGGCCAGTGCCGGCATCGTGGCCGACGTGCGCAGTTCGCTCGACGCGTTCAACCAAACCTACGAGCAGCGTTCGGGCGCCTTGGTGACCACCGTGAGCGAGGCCTACGCCAGCCTGCAGACCGGTCAAGCCGAGCAGGACCGCCAGCGGCAGCAGGCGTGGACGCAATCGCTGGAGGCGGTGGCGGCGACGCTCACTCAAGAATTGCAGCAGACCGGCGCGCAGACGCTCTCCCAACAGCAGCAGATCTGCGACACCTTGACCGCGACCGTGCAAGGCATCACCGAACACGCCCAAGCCAGCGCCGCCAGTGCCCAGGCCGAGGCGGCGCGCCTGATCGCCGGCGCGGAGGAATTGATGCGCTCGCGCATCGTCGCCGAAGCGCAGTGGATCGAGCAACATCGCGCGCGCATGGATCAACTGGCGAGCCTGTTGCGAACCGAATTGGGCGCGCTCAAGGAGCAGGAAGCCCTGCGCGGCGATGCGGCGGTCGAGCGGTTGGCGCAGTTGCAAAGCGCTGTGACCGGCCATTTGACGACGCTGGGCGCGGCGCTGGAAGAACCGATTGCGCGGCTGATCGAAACCGCCTCGGAAGCGCCGCGCGCGGCGGCCGAGGTGATCGGGCAATTGCGCCGGGAGGTTTCCAGCAGTGCCGCGCGCGACAACGAATTGCTTGAAGAGCGTAGCCGGATCATGGAAACGCTCAACGGCCTGCTCGATGCGATCAATCACGCCTCGATCGAACAGCGCGCGGTGATCGATTCCCTGGTGGCCTCGTCGGCGCTGGCGCTGAACGCCGCCGGCGACGCGTTTTCGGACAATGTGGCCGCCGAGGCGGTCAAGCTGTCCGACATCGCCGCCCACGTCACCAGCAGCGCGGTCGAAGTGTCGAGCCTTTCCGAAGCCTTCGGTTTTGCGGTGAACTCGTTCAATGAGGCCAATGAAAAGCTGATCGCCAACTTGCAGCGCATCGAAGGGGCGATGGACAAGTCGATGGCGCGAAGCGATGAACAACTTGCCTATTACGTGGCCCAGGCGCGCGACATCATCGACCTGAGCATGGCGTCGCAAAAAGAGGTGCTCGACGAGCTGCGCCAGATCCCGGCCAAGTCGGCCATGTTTGCCGAAGAGGGCAGGTGATGGAAGACAGCGACGCGGTAGTCGAACACAGCGCGCCGGTGTGGGCGGTTTTCGGCGATTTGATGTCGGGCTTGCTGGGCGCTTTCGTGCTGCTGCTGGTGGGCGTGGTCGCGGTCCAGATGGAATTGACGTCGAATCTGCAAGACGAAGTCAAAAAGCGCCAGGTCGAGGAGCAGCGCCGCGCCAGCCTGGAAAAAGCGCTGGCCATTCCACTGGCCGCCGGGCGCATCACCTTGAACAACGGGCGCATCGGCATCAGCGGCCAGGTCTTGTTCGCGCTCAATTCGGATCGCTTGCAGCCGGAAGGGCGGCAACTCTTAACGAGCCTGGTTCCCCCGCTGCGCGCCTACCTGACGGCGCGCGAGCAAATGCTGATGGTGAGCGGGTTTACCGACGACAAGTCGATCCGTGGCGGCCCCTTTGCCGACAATTGGGAATTGTCGGCCCAGCGCGCTTTGACGGTGACCCGAACCTTGATCGACGAAGGGATGCCGTCTTCGATGGTGTTTGCGGCGGCCTTCGGTTCCGAGCAGCCGGTCAAGCCCAACACGGACGACGCCGCGCGCGCCCAAAACCGGCGCGTGGAAATGGCGCCGGTGCCGAAAACCTCCGATGCCAACACGCCGCCTCATGGATGAGCCGGAGCGCGGCGCGGTCGCGGCCGAGCCGCTTGATGCGGCCTTCGATTTCAATGCGCCGCTCGCCTCCCTGCGCGCTGCGGGAGCGCAGCGGTTCGACCCGGTGCGCTGGCATTTTATTGAAGCACTGGCAACGCGGGCAACTGCGCATCAGGGCGGCGTCAGGCGCGTGCTCGACGCGAAGCTGGCGCAAGCGCTGGCGGCGTTTAAGGAACGGCTCGATCAGGCGCGCGCCGATGCCGAGGATGCCGTGGCCGGAAACGCCACTCAATATCCGGCGGCGGCCGGCGAGCTGCGGCGGCTTTTCGACGCCGGCGATTTCAATGAATTGCGGCGCTTTATCGCCACTTTGAGCCGCGGCGACGAAGGCGCGACGCTAGGCGCGCTGGTGCGCCGACTTGAGCAACATGCAGCGGAAACCGGGGATGCGCATGTGGCGGGAGGTGTTGGATCGGCCGGATCGGCCGGATCGCGTTCGGAATTGAAGACGATCCGCAATTTCAGAAACGTCTGGTCAAAACTGAGCGCCGATAAACGGGTGGCGCAGGCGCTTGAGCAAGCGCCGGCCGATGCCGGGCCGATTAATTCCCATATGCTTGTGCTGCGCTCGCTGGCGGCAATGCGCGACATCTCGCCCGATTATCTGAACCGGTTCATGTCGTATGCCGATGCCTTGCTATGTCTCGATCAATGCGAGACTGACAGTAAGCGCGGCACCGTCCGGACGTGATCCGGCGGGCAATAAAAAGCCCGCGAACCTTTCGGTTGCGGGCCTGTGGAATTGGTGCCGGTATGTTTCCCGACCGCCGGCGCCGGTAGTGCAAATTGCGTGCAAGCGCGCATTATATGCAGTGGTGCCGGCCGCAAATCTCTCCAAATATATCGATTGTCATTATTTTAAATATTCTTTTTGCGCGTAGCCGTGCCCTGACGCCGCCCTAAAAGTGCCGTCACGCGCCGGCGGCGGCGCCGCCGCCGAGCAGTTTCGAGACCAGCTCGACGTGCGAGCGGACCGCGTATTTCTCAAGCAGCCGGGCCCGGTGTCCATCGACCGTGCGCGGGCTCAGATCGAGAATCCTGGCGATTTCCTTGCTCTGCTTGCCGACCACGAGCAACTGGGCCACCTCCCGTTCGCGTCCGGTCAGGCGGCGCGCCACCGGGCGCTGCACCGACAAGTCGTCGAAGGTCCACACCGCGCAGGCGAACGGCTGCTCGCGCCGTTGCGCGCGCCCGCTGACATGGCACCAGAACAAGGAACCGTCCTTGCGGCGCATGATCCGCTCGTCGCTGTAGCGCCCGGTCGTTTGCAGCGCCGGCAGCAGGCGGGTGCCGGTGCGTTCGAACTCGTCGCGCGTGGGATACAGGCACAGCAGGGATTTGCCGGCCAGTTCGACGGGGAGGTAGCCGAACATCTCGCCGAAGCTCGGATTGCAGCGCTCGATGACGCGTTCGCGGGATACGCACAGTCCGACGCCGGCGAGCTGGAAACCGAGCTCGCCATGGTCGTCTCCTCCGGACGTTGTTTCAAGAAAATCGCTCATCGATGTTTCGCCGTTGTGGATAAAGGATTGGGCCGAGTCGGGAGCCAGCGGCGTTAGTCAGCTACTCGGCATCGGCTTGCTGGGCTGGAGATGCGTTTTGGAAAGCATACATGGACTCGCAGGCAGCGACAATGCGTTCGATGGTCGGCAGTCCCTCCATTGGGCAGTCGAAGCGGCGGGCGTTGAACACCTGGGGGATCAGGCAGCAATCGGCCAGGCCCGGCCGCTCGCCGTGGCAGAAGGTGCCGGTGCGCGGGTCGCCGGCGAGCAGTTTTTCAAGCGCCGCCAGTCCCTCGTTGACCCAGTGCCGGTACCAATCGGCTTTTTGCGCTTCGTCGATCCCCAGGTTTTTGGTCAGGTAGCGCAGCACCCGTAAATTGTTGAGCGGGTGGATGTCGCAGGCGATGGTTTGGGCCAGGGCCCGCACGCGGGCCCGGCCATCGGCGTCGCTCGGCAGCAGCGGCGCTTGCGGATGGGTTTCATCGAGCCATTCGATGATCGCCAGCGATTGCGTCAAGACCCCGCTGTCCGTTTCCAACGCGGGCACGATGCCGAGCGGGCTTTTCTCCCGATAGTCCGCCCGGTGCTGCTGGCCGCCATCGCGCAGGAGATGAACCGGCACGGCCTCATAAGGCAGATCCTTCAGATTGAGCGCGATGCGAACCCGGTACGCGGCCGAGCTGCGGAAATAGGTAAAGAGCTTCATCCGGGGTAGCGCTCCACGCGTTGCTCGATGGCGCCAAAGATGCTCTTCCCGTCGCGATCGAGCATCTCGATGCGCACTGTGTCGCCGAACTTGAGGAAGCTCGTTTGCGGCTTGCCGGTCTCGATCGTCTCGTACATGCGCACCTCGGCCAGGCAGCAGTAGCCGACGCCGCCATTGGCGATCGACGAACCGTTGAGGTCGCCCTGCTTGTTCGACACCGTACCGGAGCCGATGATCGAGCCGGCCTCCATTTCCCGGGTCTTGGCGACGTGCGCCACCAGTTGCGGAAAGCTGAAGGTCATGTCGGTGCCGGCGTCCGGCTTGCCGAACATGCCGCCATTGATATGGACGGTCAAGGGGCGATGCACCCGGCCTTCGCGCCAGTCGCCGTCCAGTTCGTCGGGCGTGATCGCCACCGGGCTGAACGCGCTCGCTGGTTTGGCTTGGAAGAAACCAAATCCCTTGGCCAACTCGCCCGGAATCAGGTTGCGCAGCGAGACGTCGTTGACCAGCATTAACAGGCGAATCGCCGGCGCGCACTGCTCGGCCGTCGCGCCCATTTTGACGTCGCCGGTGATCACGGCGACTTCGGCTTCCAGGTCGATGCCCCAGTCTTCCGACAAGGCGCAGATCGGGTCGCGGGGGCCGACGAAGGAATCCGAGCCGCCCTGGTACATCAGCGGATCGCTCCAGAATTCCGGCGGCAGTTCGGCGCCGCGCGCGCGGCGCACCAGTTCCACATGGTTCACATAGGCCGAGCCGTCGGCCCACTGGTAGGCGCGCGGCAGCGGCGAATGGCAGAGCACGGGATCGAACGGCAGCGCGTCGGCGATGGCGCCGCCGTTCAGCGCCTCGTAGACTTGGCGCAGTTGCGGCTCGCAGGCGGCCCAGTCGTCCAGCGCCGCTTGCAGCGTGCGCGCGATGGCGGGCACGGGGCGGCAGTGGGTCAGGTTACGGTTGACGACGACCAGCGTGCCGTCGCGGCCGCTTTGTTTGAGGGTGGCGAGTTTCATTGTCTTTATTCTCCTGCGTAGCTGCCGTCGTGCATCCAGCGTGCGTGTTGAGGGGCTTTTTTGGTGACCGCCCATTCGTTGAGCATGTCCCACTTGGCGTCGTCGAGCAACTTGGCCATCTTCGGCGTGCCGGTGTTGGCGCACAGTTCCAGGCGGTGCCCGCTGGGGTCGAAGAAATAGATCGACTTGAAGATGGTGTGGTCGGTCGGTCCGAGCACCTCGATGCCGTCCGCTTCCAGTCTGGCCTTGGCCTCCATCATGGCCTCGACCGATTCGACTTGCAGCGCCAGGTGCTGGGTCCACACCGGGGTGTTGCTGTCGCGCCCCATCGGCGGCTGGGTCGGCAGCTCGAAAAAGGCGAGCACGTTGCCGTTGCCGGCGTCCAGGAACACGTGCATGTATGGGTCGGGCTCCTTGGTCGACGGCACCTCGTTCTCGGCGATCGCCAGGATGAAGTTCATGTCGAGGTACTTGCCGTACCATTCGACCGTCTGCTTGGCGTCCTTGCAGCGGTAGGCGACGTGGTGGATTTTCTGTATTTTCATTTTCGATTCCTAAAAAAAGCGCGTCAAGATTGCCCGGGCATCACAGGTCGCGCAGCGCGGACTGGATGTGGGCGTCGAAGGTTTTCGGGTCGCCCAACGCGTTCGCGTTCAGCAGCGCCAGTTT
>JACMLV010000768.1 GCA_014379395.1 Burkholderiaceae bacterium | reverse complement strand
TCGGTTCGAGCGGGAGTTTCACGACCGCGCTGCTGAAGGCGCTACACGCCCACAACAAAAACATCGTCTCGCCCGCCGAGCTCGCGGAGCAGGCCTGGGTGGCGCGCCAGCTGCTGGCGCAAGAAGAGATGAAACAGGAGAGAACATGTGTTTAGCAATCCCGGCCCGCGTGGTCGAAGTGCGGCCCGACCAGATGGCGCTGATCGACCTGGGTGGCCTGCGCAAGGAAGTGTCGACGGCGCTGATCGACAGCGTTGAAGTCGACGATTACGTGATCATCCACGTCGGTTTCGCGATCGGCAAGATCGACCCGGAGGAGGCCGCGATCACGCTCGCCATGTTCCGCGAGCTGGAAGAGCAAGGGGGCTTGGCGTGAAGTACATCGACGAGTTCCGCGACGGCGAGGTGGCGCGCCAGATCGGCGCGCGCATCCGCGCCGAGGCCGATCCGGCCAAGCGCTACAGCTTCATGGAGTTTTGCGGCGGCCACACGCACGCCATCTCGCGCTACGGCGTGAGCGAGCTGTTGCCGCCGAACGTGCGCATGATCCACGGCCCCGGCTGCCCGGTGTGCGTGCTGCCGATCGGCCGCATCGACCACGCGCTCGAGCTGGCGCTGGAGCGCAACGTGATCGTCTGCACCTACGGCGACACGATGCGGGTGCCGGCCTCGCACGGCATGTCGATGATCAAGGCCAAGGCGCGCGGCGCCGACATCCGCATGGTCTACTCGGCCGCCGACGCGCTCACCATCGCGCAGGATAATCCGACCCGCGAGGTGGTGTTCTTCGCGATCGGCTTCGAGACCACCACGCCGCCGACCGCGCTGGTGATCCAGATGGCGGCCAAGCGCGCGCTGAGCAACTTCAGCGTCCTGTGCTGCCACGTGCTCACGCCGTCGGCCATCACCCACATCCTGACCTCGCCCGAGGTGCGCGACTACGGCACGGTGCCGATCGACGGCTTCATCGGCCCGGCGCACGTGAGCATCGTGATCGGCTCCGAGCCGTATGAACACTTCGCCGAGGAATACCGCAAGCCGGTGGTGATCGCCGGCTTCGAGCCGCTCGACGTGATGCAGGCGATCCTGATGCTGGTGCGGCAGGTGAACGAGGGCCGCGCCGAAGTGGAGAACGAATTCGTGCGCGCCGTCACGCGCGAGGGCAACCTGACCGCGCAGGCAATCGTGTCGGACGTGTTCGAGCTGCGCCCGAGTTTTGAATGGCGCGGACTGGGCGAGGTGCCCTACAGCGCGCTGCGCATCCGCCCTGGCTATGCAGCCTTCGACGCCGAGAAGCGCTACAACCTGGCCTACCAGCCGGTGGCCGACAACAAGGCCTGCGAATGCGGCGCCATCCTGCGCGGCGTGAAGCGGCCGACCGACTGCAAGCTGTTCGGCACCGTCTGCACGCCGGAAAACCCGATGGGTTCCTGCATGGTGTCGAGCGAGGGCGCCTGCGCCGCGCATTATTCGTATGGACGTTTTAAAGATATCGCGGTGGTGGCGGCATGAGCGGGACAGTAAAGAAGGCGTATGTGCGCCCCCTGGATTTCAAGCACGGCCAGATCGACATGGGCCACGGCGCCGGCGGGCGCGCCTCGGCGCAGCTGATCGAGGAGTTGTTCCTGGCCGCCTTCGACAATGAATATCTGAATCAGGGCAACGACCAGGCCGCGTTCCCGGCGCCGGCCGGGCGCATGGTGATGGCGACCGACGGCCACGTGGTCTCGCCGCTGTTCTTCCCCGGCGGCGACATCGGCAGCCTGTCGGTGCACGGCACCGTCAACGACGTGGCGATGGCCGGCGCCCGGCCGCTGTACCTGTCGGCCAGCTTCATCATCGAGGAGGGCTTCGCGCTGGCGCAGTTGAAGCGCATCGTCGACTCGATGGCGGCGGCGGCGCGCGCGGCCGGCGTGCCGATCGTCACCGGCGACACCAAGGTCGTCGAGCGCGGTAAGGGCGATGGCGTCTTCATCACCACCACCGGCATCGGCGTGGTGCCGCCGGGCGTGCGCATCGACGGCGCCGCCGCGCGCCCCGGCGACGCGATTCTGGTGTCGGGCACGATGGGCGACCACGGCGTGGCGATCATGTCGTGCCGCGAGTCGCTCGCCTTCGAGACCGAAATCGTGTCCGACAGCGCGGCGTTGCACGGCCTGGTGGCGCAAATGCTGGCGGCGGTGCCGGGCGTGCGCGTGCTGCGCGACCCGACCCGCGGCGGGCTGGCCACCACGCTCAACGAGATCGCGCGCCAATCAAGCGTCGGCATGCTGCTCGACGAGGCGGCGATTCCGGTGCGTCCGCAGGTGGACGCGGCCTGCGAGCTGCTCGGCCTCGATCCGCTCTACGTCGCCAACGAGGGCAAGCTGATCGCCATCTGCGCCGAAGAGGACGCCGCCGCGCTGCTGGCGGCCATGCGCAGCCATCCGCAGGGCGCGGACGCGGCGCGCATCGGCACCGTCGTCGAGGACGCGCACGGCTTCGTCCAGATGCAAACCCGCTTCGGCGGCCGGCGCATGGTGGACTGGCTCTCGGGCGAGCAGCTGCCGCGCATTTGCTGATCTGGTGGCGACGATGAGAATCCTGCAGTTTGTAGGGTGGGCACCGCTTTTGTGCCCACGCGGTGCACGCTTCCGCGTGGGCACAAAAAAGCCGTGCCCACCCTACATGCCTGAGGTTGTCAGGACGATGAGAATCCTGACGAGCTTCGTAGGGTGGGCACC
>JACMLV010000767.1 GCA_014379395.1 Burkholderiaceae bacterium | reverse complement strand
GCATTCCTTTTTGTCTGCCGCGCAGAATGATTTGCACAGGCTGGCCTCCTGTGAAAACGCGACGGCGGATGACGTCAACAATGCCAATCCAAGTGCGAATTTCAATTTATTCATCGAAGTATTTGTATGAGTCGGTTTGGTTTCTTTGACGCGCGATTGGATCGCGCGGACGGCCGCTTGCTTTTCTTGCAAGCCGGAAGTCTACGCGCCGCGCCAAATCATGTCTAGTCCGCGGCCGCTCAGTCGATCCGCGCGTCGAGCGGCCTTGGCTTGCCGACCCAAAAGCCCTGGGCGAAGTCGACGCCGATCCGTTTCAGATCCTCCATGATGGCGGCGTCGGTGACGTATTCGGCGATCGTCTGGCGCCCCATCATGTGGCTGATGTCGTTGGCGAAGCGCACCATCTCGAAGTCGACCGAGCTCGACGACATCATCTGGATGAAGGAGCCGTCGATCTTGATGAAGTCGACCGGCAGTTGCTTGAGGTAGGAAAACGAGGTCACGCCGGTGCCGAAGTCGTCGAGCGAGAAGCGGCAGCCGCGCGCGGCCAGCGCGTCGATGAAGGCGATGGTCTTTTGCATGTCGGCGATGGCGCCGTTCTCGGTGATCTCGAAGCACAGCTTGTCGGCCGGCACGCCGCTGGCGTCGATCAGCTTTGCGGCCCACTGGTGGAAGCTGACGTCGGCCAGCGAGCGGCGCGACAGGTTGATGCTGCACATCTTCAGGCCGGCCAGGTGGGCCGGGTCGCGCTTGAGCCAGTCCAGCGTCTTGCTCAAGACCCAGCGGTCGATTTTGAGGATCACGTCGTAGCGCTCGGCCGCCGGCAGGAAGGCGCCCGGCAGGATCGCCTTGCCGCCGCCGTCCTTGAGGCGCAGCAGGATCTCGTAATGGCCGGCGGCGTCGCCGTCGGCCAGCGCGACGATCGGCTGGTAGTACAGCTCGAGCTCGTCGTTGTCGAACGCCTCGGAGAGCCGCGTGACCCAGTCCATGTCGCTGCGCCGCAGCGCGAAGTCGGCGTCGCCGGTGTGCACGCTGACGCGGTTGCGGCCGCGCTCCTTGGCCATGTAGCAGGCGTGGTCGGCGCGCCGCAGCGCCTCCTCGACGCTGGCGGTGCTGCCGTCGATGGGCGTGAGGCCGATGCTCACGCCGAGTTGGAACAGGCGCTGGCCGCAGGCGTAGCGGAAGACGCGCGTGGTCTCGAGGATCTTTTCGGCCACGCCGAGCGCGTCGGCCACGCTGCAGTGTTCGACGATCAGGGCGAATTCGTCGCCGCCCAGGCGCGCCAGCGTGTCGCGCTCGCGCACGTGCTGGGCGTACAGCCGCGCCAGCTGTTTCAGCAGCTCGTCGCCGGCCGAGTGGCCGCAGGTGTCGTTGACGACCTTGAACTGGTCGAGGTCCATGTAGAGCAGGGCCGCGCTGTGCTCCGGGCGGCAGGCGCGCCCGAGCGTGCGCGCCAGGCGCGCCTCGAATTCGCGCCGGTTCACCAGCCCGGTGAGCGCGTCGTGGCTGGCCTCGAAGCCGAGCCGGTGCAGCAGTTGCTTCGATTCGGTCACGTCGTGCAGCACCAGCACCGCGCCGATCAGGGTGCCGTCGGCCTGCCGCACCGGCGCGACCGCGTTTTCGACCAGGTAGCGTTGCCCGTCGCGCCCGCGCAGGGCG
>JACMLV010000766.1 GCA_014379395.1 Burkholderiaceae bacterium | reverse complement strand
TCCGCCTGACGCCGGCGGCCGAATACCTGCTCGGCCCGGCCAAGGCGGTGGTCGACGCCACGCGCCGCCTGCAGGTCGCCGCGCGCAAGGAAAGCGTGGTGCGCGGGCGGCTGCGCCTGGGCGTGATCGAATCGGTGGTGCACAGCTGGCTGACGCAGTACATCCGCGAGCTGAACCAGACCTATCCCGAACTCGAGATCGATTTGGCGGTGGACATGAGCGCGACGCTGGAAAGGCGCCTGCTGGCGGGCGAGCTCGACCTGGTGATCCGGGTCGAGGGCATCGCCAGCAACGAGATCGTGTCGGAGGCGCTGGCGATTTATCCGGTGCGCTGGATCGCCCGCAAGGGCTTGCTGCCGGAGAGCAAGGAAGGCTTGATCAAGCAGGTGCTGCACTGGCCGATCCTGACCTTCGGGCGCGGCACCGCGCCCCATCGCGCGCTCGAAGAGATCGTCGCCAAGCTGGCGCGCCTGGTGTCGATGCCGATCGAGCAGACCCGCATCACCTGCTCGCCGTCGGTGGCGGCGATCGTCCATCTGGTCAAGGACGGCTACGGCGTGGCGGCGATCCCCGCCCTGTTCGTCAGCGACTACCTCGATAGCGGCGAATTCGTCACCCTGCCGCTGCAACCGGTGCCGCCGTCGATCATCGTCTCGATGTGCCTGCGCGCCAATGCCGAAATGCCGGTGCACGCGGCAGCCAACACGGCGCGCCTGGCCTGCGCCAGCTATTGCAACCAGCTCGCCGCCGGCCATATCGAAGCGCTGTGATGAGCGCGGGGGCGCTTCAAAACCAAACGCGGCAGCGGTTACAATTCATAGATGACAACAAGCATCATGAATTTCCAAAACTTGCGCACCTACGACCACTACGGCTACGCCCTGGTGGCCATCGTCGGCACCTATCTTGCGGTGGCGACGATCACCTGGTTGATCCAAAAATCGGCCTGGAAACTATCGATTCGATCCCTGCACGGCGTCGCGCCGCCGTTCATCAACATCATCGGCGTGCTGTTCGGCTTGACGCTGGCCTTCATCGCCAACGACACCTGGAGCGCCCACGAACGGGCCACCAACGCCGTCTTCCGCGAGGCCGACTCGCTGCGCAGCCTGATGGTGCTGTCCTCAAGACTCGACGAGCCGCGCCGCGACCAGCTGCGCCAAGCCTTGAACGCAGTCGCCCAATCGAGCGCCGAGGAATGGCCCCTGCTGGCCCAGCGGCAATCGAGCCAAAAAGCGAGCGACGCCGTGGACGCCCTGCTGCTGTTGATCGCCAGTCAGGATGTCGCCAAGGCGGCGGGAGTGAATGCGCAATCGCTGATGCTGAAAAAGGCATCGGACCTGCGCGACGACCGCAACCTGCGGATCGGCTTGAGCCAGCTGCACGTCAACCCGCTCAAGTGGCTGGGGATGGCGTTTCTCGGACTGTGCACGCTGCTCTCGATCGCCGTCGTCCACCTCGACAAGCCGCGCGCCGCGCAAGTGGCCATCGTCTTGTTCGCCCTGTCCGCCGCGCCCACCGCCGCGATCGTGCTGATCCAGGGAAACCCCTTCCAGCAGCCGTCGTCCGTGACGCCGCAACCCATCATCGCCGCCATGACACGTTGATTTGGTATTGCCGTAGGGCGGGCGGGGCCGCCGAGGCACGCTTTTGTGCCTACGCGTTGTTGAACACTACGGCGTCAATCCGGAGCAGGACGTTGTCCAGCGAAACCCGACAACTCCGTCTCGGTGAAACCCGCCAGGCGGCGCGCCGGAATATTGAAGGGTCCCTTCAACACTGGCGCCTTATAACGCGCCGCCAGTTCGTCGTAGGTCGCGCACGGTTCGAGCCCGCGCTGTTCGCACAGGAAGCGATACCAGCGGTTGCCGATCTCGACATGGCCGATTTCCTCCTCCAGGATGACGTCGAGAATCTTCGCCGCCGCCAAATCCCCGGCGTGCGCGATCTTCGCGCGCAAGGGCGGGATCGCGTCGAGGCCGCGCGCCTCCAGCGTGCGCGGCACCAGGGCCATCCGGGCCAACACGTCGCCGCGGGTTTTCTCGACCATCTCCCACAAACTGTCGTGGGCCGGAAAATCGCCGTACTGGTAACCGAGCACCTGCAAGTGCGCCGCCACCATCGAGAAATGCACCGCCTCCTCCATCGCCACCCGCAACCAGTCGGTGTAATACGCGGCCGGCATGTCCGGAAAACGCCAGAGCGCGTCGAGCGCCAGATTGATCGCGTTAAATTCGATATGGGCCAGCGCGTGGATCAGCATCGCGCGCCCTTCCACCGTCGCCATCGAACGGCGACCGACCAGACGCGGCGACACCAACACCGGCCGCGCCGGGCGACCGGGGATCGTTCCCGAGGCGCTCAGAACGGCGCCGTTGTCCAGCGCCCAGCCGCCGGCCCGATAGCCTTCCGCCATGAGCAAAACCTGCGCCGTCTTGGCGACCGGGTCGGTTTCAAGCAGACATTGCAGCGCGTGCGCGCGCAGTTCAGGCGACGGCATCATGCGAGATCGGTTCCAAG
>JACMLV010000765.1 GCA_014379395.1 Burkholderiaceae bacterium | reverse complement strand
GCCGCGCGCGGCGCCGGCCAAGCTGGCCTCGCCGGCCGCGGCCGACGAGTGGGAAGAGTTTTAAGGCCGGTGGGCGGGCGCCGCGGTGCCCGCCACGGCTTCGGACAGGGTTTTTTTGAGGTTAAAAGGTCAGATTGATGTTGCAAAGAGCAGAGACGGTGAAAGAGTTCGACTTCACGGCCAGGGACTTCGAGCGGGTGCGCGCGATGATCTACAAGCGCGCCGGGATCGCGCTCGCCGAGAGCAAGCAGGAAATGGTCTACAGCCGCCTGGCGCGGCGCCTGCGCGCCACCGGCACCGGCTCGTTCGTCAAGTACCTCGACGATCTCGAGGCCGGCCGCATGGGCGACGAGTGGGAGGCCTTCACCAACGCCCTGACCACCAATCTGACCTCGTTCTTCCGCGAAGCCCACCATTTTCCGCTGCTCGCCGAGCACGTCAAAAAGCTCAAGGGGCCGATCACCATCTGGTGTTCGGCCAGCTCCACCGGCGAGGAGCCGTATTCGATCGCGATGACGCTGTGCGAGGCGTTCAACACCCTGACCCCGCCGGCCACCATCATCGCCACCGACATCGACACCAACGTGCTGGCCACGGCGGCGGCCGGGGTGTACAGCATCGACCGGCTCGACAAGATGAGCGACGAGCGCTCGAAGCGTTTTTTCCAGCGCGGCAAGGGCGAGCGCGAGGGCATGGTGCGCGTGCGCCAGGAGCTGCGCCAGATGATCACCTTCAAGCAGCTCAACCTGCTGGCCGACGGCTGGCCGATCTCGGGCCAGTTCGACGCGATCTTTTGCCGCAACGTGATGATTTACTTCGACAAGGACACCCAGCGCAAGATCCTGTCGCGCTTCGTGCCCTTGATGAAGCCGGACGCCTTGCTCTTCGCCGGGCACTCGGAGAATTTCCTGTATGTCTCCGACGCCCTGAAGTTGCGCGGCAAGACGGTGTATGAACTCGACGCCCGCCACGGCGGCGTCGCCAAAGCCGCCGCGGCGCGCTGACAAGAGCCGCACATGATTCAAGAATCCGCCAAAGAGCATTTCGCCACCAACGTCTACTACGACCGCACCTTCGATTGCGACGCGGCCAAGATTTTGCCGGGCGAGTATTACTTCACCGGCAAGGACATGCTGATCGTGACCGTGCTCGGCTCGTGCGTGTCGGCCTGCATCCGCGACAAGGTCAGCGGCCTGGGCGGCATGAACCACTTCATGCTGCCCGACGGCGGCGACGCCAACAGCCCGGTGTCGGCCTCGATGCGCTACGGCACCAACGCGATGGAAATATTGATCAACGACCTGCTCAAGGCCGGCGCCAAGCGCGAGAACCTCGAGGCCAAGGTGTTCGGCGGCGGCGCGGTGCTGCGCGGCTTCACCGCCATCAACGTGGGCGAGCGCAACGCCGCCTTCGTGATGAATTATCTGCGCGCCGAGAAGATGCGCGTGGTGGCCGAGGACTTGAACGACATCTACCCGCGCAAGGTGTATTTTTTCCCGCGCAGCGGCAAGGTGCTGGTCAAGAAGCTGATGACGGCCCACAACGAGACGCTGGTGGCGCGCGAGCTCGACTACGCCAGCCGCCTGAAGGTGGCGCCGGTCGGCGGCGAAGTCGAATTGTTCTAGCCCCGCGGCGCGGGGCGCGCCGAATGTCAACGCGAAACACACAGGGCCAGGCCCGGAAAGTAACTACATGAAGATCAAGGTACTGATCGTCGATGATTCGGCGCTGATCCGCAGCGTCATGAGCGAGATCGTCAACAGCCAGGACGACATGGAGGTGGTCGGCGCCGCCCCCGATCCTTTGGTGGCGCGCGAGATGATCAAGCAGACCAACCCGGACGTGCTCACGCTCGACGTCGAGATGCCGAAGATGGACGGCCTCGACTTCCTCGAAAAACTGATGCGCCTGCGCCCGATGCCGGTGCTGATGGTGTCGTCCTTGACCGAGCGCGGCTCGGAGATCACGATGCGCGCGCTCGAACTGGGCGCGGTCGACTTCGTGACCAAGCCGAAGATCTCGATCCTGAGCGGGATGCGCGAGTACACCGACATGATCACCGACAAGATCCGCGCCGCCGCCAAGGCGCGCATCAAGGCGCGCGTGCTGCCCAAGGCCGGCGAGCAGGGCGCGGCGCCCTTGCCGGCGCTGCGCAATCCGCTCACTTCGAGCGAAAAGCTGATCATCATCGGCGCCTCCACCGGCGGCACCGAGGCGATCCGCGAATTCCTGATGCAGATGCCGTCCGACTGCCCCGGCATCCTGATCACCCAGCACATGCCGGAGGGCTTCACGCGCTCGTTCGCCAAGCGCCTCGACTCGCTGTGCAAGATCTCGGTGCAGGAGGCCGCCGGCGGCGAGCGCGTGCTGCCCGGCCACGCCTACATCGCGCCGGGCCACTCGCACCTGCTGCTCGCGCGCAGCGGCGCCAACTACGTCACCAAGATCGAGCAGAGCGAGCCGGTCAACCGGCACCGGCCCTCGGTCGACGTGCTGTTCCGCTCGGCGGCCCAATGCGCCGGCAAGAACGCGGTCGGGGTGATCCTGACCGGGATGGGCAAGGACGGCGCCCTTGGCATGCTGGAAATGAAGAACGCCGGCGCGTATAATTTTGCCCAGGATGAAGCCAGCTGCGTCGTGTTCGGCATGCCGCGCGAGGCCATCGCCATCGGCGCCAGCCATGAAGTGGGAGCCTTGCCGGCCCTGCCGGGCATGGTGCTCGGCCATCTGGCCACGCACGGGATGCGCGCCTTGCGGGTGTAAACCAATTTTTTACCGGCGACTTTGTTTGTCGGTGGCAACAACAATGCTATCCTGCGGCATTCAGGTCGCAGTTTGGCCAGTATTCCTAACCCGCTTAAAAGAAACACGGAGTAATTCATGGCTGATCCAAAAATGAAATTCCTAGTCGTCGACGACTTTTCGACCATGCGCCGCATCGTGCGCAATCTGTTGAAAGAGCTCGGCTACGCCAACGTCGACGAGGCCGAGGATGGCGTGATGGGCCTGGCCAAGCTGCGCGCCGAGCAGTACGACTTCGTCGTCTCGGACTGGAACATGCCCAACATGGACGGCCTGACGATGTTGCAGCACATCCGCGCCGACCCGGCCCTGGCCAAGCTGCCGGTGCTGATGGTGACCGCCGAGGCCAAGAAGGAGAACATCATCGCCGCCGCCCAGGCCGGCGCCAGCGGCTACGTGGTCAAGCCGTTCACGGCCGCCACGCTGGACGAGAAGCTCAACAAGATCTTCGAAAAGCTCGGAGTCTGACATGGGGATCGGCCAAGCGGAAACCGGGGCCGCGTCCCAGGCCGGGGCCTTGGGCCCGGCCGCCAGCGAGGAGTTGCTCACACGCATAGGCATGATGACCCGCGCGCTGCACGACAATCTGCGCGGACTCGGCCTCGACAAGCTGCTGGCCAAGGCCGCCTCGGACATCCCGGACGCGCGCGACCGGCTCGACTATGTGGCGCGCATGAGCGAACAGGCGGCGCAAAAGGTGCTCAACGCGACCGAGGTGGCCGCGCCGATGCAGGAGAGCATCAACAGCGACGCCAAGCAACTCGCTGGCGCTTGGCAGGGTCTGCTTGACGGCGACGCCGGCGAGCCGCAATGGCGCGCCCTGGCGCAGCAGACGGTGCAGGCGATGCAAGCGAGCGCGACCAATTCGAGCGACACCAAGGCGCTGCTGATGGACATCATGATGGCGCAGGACTTCCAGGACTTGACCGGCCAGGTGATCAAGAAGGTCACCGGCATCGTGCACAACCTGGAGCAGCAACTGGTGCAGATGCTGATCGACTTTTCCCCGGCCGACATGAAGATCGAAGCCGAGAACAGCTTGCTCAACGGTCCGCAGATCAACGCGGACGCGCCCGACATCGTGGCCGACCAGGAACAGGTCGACGACTTGCTGGGCAGCCTGGGTTTTTGATAGCAAGCGATTCTTCATGCACACCAGTAAATTCATCGTCCGCGAGCCCCTGCTCGACCCATCCCAGCGGGTGATCGGCTACGAGCTGTCGTGGCAGCAGGGCGTGAACGCGGCCGCGCCGCGGCCCGAGCTCGAGGCGCTGGTCGGCTTCGTCGCCGCCCAGTTCAACGACGACGAGCGCGGCTGGCTGCTGCGCGACAAGGTGTTGTTCCTCGACGCCGTGCCGGGCATGCTCTCGACCGACGCGCTGCACGACATGCCGCCGCAATTCACCGTGCTCACCATCGACACCGACGCGCTGCGCAACCCCGACACGCTGGCGGCGGTGCAGGGCCTGCGCGCCGGCGGGGTCGGCATCGCGCTGCGCAACGCCGACCTGCGCCACACCAGCAAGGAAGTCTTGGGCAGCGCCTCCTACGTCGAGGTGCGCTTCACCGGCGCCGACGTGGCGGCCCAGGCCCGCACCTACGCCGCGCTCAAGCAGACGGCGGCGCGCCTGGTCGGCCGCCCGGTGACGACCTGGGGCGACTTCGACGCCTGCGCCGCGCTCGGCCTGAACGCCTTCGTCGGCAAGCTGCACCTGACGCCGCGCCCCGGCATCCCGGTCAAGGGCATGAACCCGGCCCAGACCGTGATCTTGCAACTGATGCAGATGGTGCGCAAGAACGCCGACATCGCCCAGCTCGAAGGCGTGCTCAAGCGCGACGCCGCGCTGTCCTACAAGCTGCTGCGCTTCATCAACTCGGCCAGCTTCGGCCTCGGGCGCGAAATCCATTCGCTGCGCCAGGCGCTGGCCCTGCTCGGCTATTCGCCGCTGTACCGCTGGCTGACCCTGCTGCTCGCGACCGCCTCCACCAGCGGCTATTCGCCGGTGCTGATGGAGACGGCGGTGGTGCGCGGGCGCCTGGCCGAGCTGCTCGGCACCAAGGCGCTCGGCAAGAGCGAGGCCGAAAACCTGTTCGTGGCCGGCATGTTCTCGCTGCTCGACCGCCTGCTCGGCATTCCGATGGCGCAGGTGTTCGAGACCATCGTGCTGTCCGACGAGATCATGGACGCGCTGCTGAACCGGGCCGGCGTGTTCGGCCCCTATCTCGCATTGGCCGAGGCGTGCGAGCTCAACACCGATCTGGTGTCGTCCCTGGCGGCCTCGCTCGGCCTGTCCGCGCTCGACGTCAACCGCGCCCACCTGTCGGCCCTGGCCTGGGCCCAGGACATCGGGCTCGGCTAGCGAGGTAGGCGGCGCGGTCGAAAAAATGGCGCCCGTGGGCGCCATTTTTTCGATCGGCCCGCCGCCACCGCGCGGGCCGTCTGAATTTCCTCAAATTTCCAGATTGTCGATCAGGCGGGTATTGCCCAGCTTGGCCGCCGCCAGCACCACCAGCGGCTCGCCCTGGGCCAGGTCGCCGGCCGAAGGCGGCTGCAGGTCGATCCGCTTGCGGATCGAGATGTAGTCCGGCTGCCAGCCGCGCGCGGCCAGCTTGGCCATCGCCACGTGCTCGAGCTCGAACACGTCCAGATGGCCGCCGCGCACCTCCTCGGCCACCGCGTTCAGGCTCTGGTACAGCGCCGGCGCCTCGGCGCGCTCGGCCGCCGACAGGTACATATTGCGCGACGACAGCGCCAGGCCGTCCTCGGCGCGATAGGTCTCGGCGGCGATGATCTGGGTCGGCAGCGCGAACTGGCGCGCCATGTTGCGCACCATCATCAGCTGCTGGTAATCCTTCTTGCCGAACACGGCCACCTTCGGCTGCACGCAGGAAAACAGCTTGAGCACGACGGTGGTCACGCCGGTGAAAAAGCCGGGCCGGAACTCGCCCTCGAGCGTGTTGCCCAGGTCGGCCGGCGGGCGCACGCAAAACTCCTGCACCTCCGGATACAGGTCCTTCTCGGTCGGCGCGAACAGCACGTACACGCCTTCCTTCTCCAGCTTCTCGACGTCGGCCTGGAAGGTGCGCGGATACTTTTCGAAGTCCTCGTTGGGGCCGAACTGCAGGCGGTTGACGAAGATCGACGCCACCACCGGGTCGCCGTGCTTGCGCGCCAGGCGCATCAGGGACAGGTGGCCTTCATGCAGATTGCCCATCGTCGGCACGAAGGCGGTGCGCAGTTGCCCGCTCAGTTGGTCGCGCAATTCTTCAATGGAGGAAATGATTTTCATGGGTATCTCGCCTAAGCGGTGGTAGTGGAACGAATGAAGTGGGGGCTAGGGAGTCTGTCGGACTTATGATCGTCGGCTGCAAAAATAGCTGGACGGTCCATATTTCGCCGTTTTCTCGGCCAATAGCTCGCTATTGGCACTGCGAAAACGTCAAAATCTGGCCTCACCCAGCTATTTTTTCGCTTCGACTCCCTAAGTCCGACAGCCTCCTAGGCTGGAAATCCGGCACAAAAAAACCGCCGTCTCGGCGGTGAGGGCGGCGGGTAATTTCCCCACACGGCGCCGGCGTGGCGACGGATAATACCGGCTATCTCATTTTAAGCACCACTTTTGGAATTTTCCCATGGAAATCAAGGTCAATTTTCTCGATAAGCTTCGCCTGGAAGCCAAGTTCGATGATTTCACGCTGGTGGC
>JACMLV010000764.1 GCA_014379395.1 Burkholderiaceae bacterium | reverse complement strand
GGCGCGCGTCGACATGCCGATCTGCGGCACGCCGGGAATCAGGAGCAGGGTGCCGATCCGCTCGCCGCCGCTGATGACCGGTTCGAGCCAATCGGTCTTGAGCCAGTCCGGCGCCGCCGCCCGCTGGGCCGGCGCGAACGAGCCCACGCCGAGGGTCGGGATCGGCACCGTGTTCTTCAGACTGAGTTCGATGCCGCGCGCCTGCAGCGTGCTGGCGGCCTGCTCGTTGGCCTTGATCGGATAGCCGCGCCGGTCGCAGATGATGACGCCGTCGGTCGCGCTCGACATCTTGCTCATGCCGCGTTCGAGCAGGTGGTAGCGGAACTCCATCTCCAGCTTGGCCAGCTGGCTTTCGATGCGGCTGGCGGTGGTCACCGCCAGCGCCAGGCTGTGCGGGTTGAAGGTCTTGCCCAGGCCGGAGACGTCGATCACGCCGAGGATCTTGCCGTCGTAGGGGTCGCGGATCACGGTGGCCGAACAGGTCCACTCCTTGATGCCGACGCAGAAGTGCTCGGCCGCGTGGATCTGCACCGGCTGCCCGAGCGAGAGCGCGGTGCCGATCGCGTTGGTGCCGCACAGCATTTCGCTCCAGCAGCTGCCGGCCGTCAGGTGGATGTCCTCGGCCGCGCCGGTCGCGCGCCGGTCGCCCTCGACGCTGAGGATCATGCCGTTCGGATCGGTGAGCATCATGATGGTCTCGGTCTGCGCCAGCAGGTCGCGCGCCATGGCCATCGCCTGCTTGCCGGCCGTGAGCAATTCGCGGTGCTGCTGCAGCAGCGAGTGCAGCGTGTCCTCGTTGACCGGGGGCAGGGCGTGCTGGCGCGCGGGATCGACCTGGTCGAGCTGGCAGCGGCGCCATGAATCGTCGATCAGGCGCCGCAGCGCGTTCGGCGCCGGCGGTTGGCCGCTGAGGAAACTCTCCCAGGCGTCCATGATCTTGCCATTGTTGTGCGGGTTCGATAGCCGCTGGTCAAGGGGGCTTGACGGCATTACGTGTCTCCTGCTGGCGGTTTGCCTTGTTTCCGTAGGACTGGCGCGCGAACACGGCCGGCTCTTCCCGAAAACTCATAATTTTTCGAACTATACACCGCAAATCGGCTTGCGGATATCGCATTGGTGTGAATTTCCACGCTGCCGGCATGGTCCGTCCGGGGGCTTTTTTTAACCCCGTCCGGCCCCCCGTCCGGCCCCGTTCGATTTCCGGGCGAGGCCGCCCCGGCGTCCGGAAATCGAACGTTCGACAACGGGTCGGGCGCTTCCGGCCGGCTCCCCGCCGTCATAGGAGAAAGCCGGTTTTTCCTCGATTGGCACGCTCTTTGCCCTAGATGCTGTGCGGTTCCAACATTTCATCGCCTACCGCGGCGGCGCCGATCGACGCCGCGGCAGGTGGTGGAAATTTCATCACACACAGAGGAGACACACATGCATACCCAACACTCGCCAGTCCAGGTGATGGGCATCGATGCCGGCGGCACGATGACCGACACCTTTTTCGTCAGGGAGGACGGCGCCTTTGTCGTCGGCAAGGCCCAGAGCAATCCGGGCGACGAATCCCAGGCGATCTACGAATCGTCGGTCGACGCGCTGGCCGAATGGCAGCGCAAGGTCGACGACGTCTTTCCCGAACTGCTCACCTGCGTCTATTCCGGCACCGCGATGCTGAACCGCGTGGTGCAGCGCAAGGGCCTCGACGTCGGCCTGATGTGCAACCGCGGCTTCGAGGACATCCACTCGATGGGGCGCGCCATCCAGAGCTACCTCGG
>JACMLV010000763.1 GCA_014379395.1 Burkholderiaceae bacterium | reverse complement strand
TGCTCTGGCTGCTGCCGGCCGAACTGGCGCGGCCCCACGGCGGCTCGCCGCTGGCGGCCTGGCTGCGCTGGAACGGCGCGCAGCTGGGCTGGCCCACCCTGGACGGCCTGCAATTTTTCTACCGCGTCGGGCTCTGGTTCTTCTGGCCGGCCTGGCCGTTCGCCGGCTGGGCCGTGTACGCCTGGCGACGCCAGCGCCACGTGCTGCACATCGTGGTGCCGCTGGCCTTCATCGGCATGCTGACCCTGCTCGCCCTGCTGCACCCGTCGCCCGAGCAAAGCCAGCTGCTGCCGCTGCTGCCGCCGCTGGCCGTGATGGCCGCGTTCGGCCTCTTGACCATGAAGCGCGGCGCCATCAACGCCATCGACTGGTTCTCGGTGATGGCGCTGACCGTGTGCGCCGGCGTGATCTGGCTGTTCTGGTTCGCCAAGCTCACCGGCTGGCCGGCGCAACTGGCCAAGAACGCCCTGAAACTGGTGCCCGGCTTCAAGCCCGAACTGAACCTGATCGCCTTCTTCGTGGCCGCCTGCGCCACGGCGGGCTGGATCGCGCTGGTGCGCTGGCGCATCTCGCGCCAGCCGGCCGTGCTGTGGCGCGCGGTGGTGCTGTCGTCGGGCGGCCTGATCCTGATCTGGATTTTGCTGATGACGCTGTTCCTGCCGGACATGAACTACAGCAAGAGCTACGCCAGCGTGGCCGAGCAGATCGCGCAGAAGCTGCCGCCGTCGGCGAGCTGCCTCGACAGCAACGTCGGCCCGGCCCAGCGCGCCTCGTTCGCCTTCTACGGCAAACTGCCGTTCGCCGGCCCGGCCGCCGCCCAGTGCGAATACCTGCTGCTGCAAGACAGCGCCAAGGTCAAGGACGAGCAGGAAATCGCGCCGCGCCACCGCGGCAAGGAATGGATCAAGCTGTGGGAGGGGCGGCGCCCGTCCGACCGCGACGAGCGCTTCCGGCTGTACCGCCACGCCGACTAAAAATCATTATTGACAGCCCGACAAAACGACCCGAGCGCAGCGGCGCCCGGGTCGTTTTCGTTTTCACAAGGGAATATCGAGCCCGCCCCAGGCGGCCCCGGCGCTGCTGTTGCGGCGCAAAAATTTTTCTTTGGGACGGCGATACAAAACGCCGCCGAAGGGCTATTATGACAAAATACGTTGCCGTACAGTACTAAAATACTGACGAAAACACATGTTCAACCGAACCCTGTTTTCGACGCGCAACAGCCCGGTGGCGTCCCGCCCGCGCCCCGGTTCCGACGGTTTTTCCTGTTGCGCCCCGCCTCCGCGCCCGGTTCCGTCACAGCCCGACAATGGGGGCGGCCACTACCGTTCAGACCCGACATGCCAAACTTTTACAAACTTCAACTCGCCCTAAAAAACACCTCGGTGCGCATCGCGCTCGGCCTGCTGCTCCTGCTCGCCGTCGCCCTGACCACCTATTTTTCCAGCGATGTGGCGCAGGACGCCGCGCCGGTGCTGCGCTCGCAAAATATTTCAGAGATCACCGCGCTGAGCACCCAGCGCGACCGGCTCGACTATCTGCTGGTGGCGCGCCCGCTGTCGGACGCGCCGCGCTACATCTTCAAATTCAAGGACGCGCCGGCGCTGCACGTGGTGAAGGTGCCGAGCACCTCGCACCTGAGCCTGGAGCGCGAAATCCTGCTGCGCAACGCCATCCCCTACTCGATCGCCGGCGAGGCCTACCTGGCCTCGCACAAGGCCCTGCTGCAAGAGGACGGCGAGAACGGCGCGCTGGCCGGCGCCGGCGCCTTCGCCAAGCGGCACGCCTTCGACATCCTGGCCGTGGCGCTGCTGCTGTTCGTACTCAAATTCGGCCTGCCCGGCATGGGCGCGGGCGCCAGCGTCATCACGCCGGACCAACTCAAGGGCAGCATGGACGACCTGATCGGCATGGACGACATCAAGCAGGAGGTGCTGCACCTGGAAGACATGATCCGCAACCGCGCGCTGTACCGCTCGCACAACATCGACAAGCCGTTCAACGTCATGCTGACCGGCCCGGCCGGCACCGGCAAGACCAAGCTGGCCGGCTACCTGGCCAAGCGCCTGAACGTGCCGCTGATCCAGGCGTCGGGCTCGGCGCTCGAATCGGGCTACATCGGCGGCGGCTCCAAGGCGCTCAACGCGCTGTACCGGAAAGCCTGCGCGCGCGGCAACTGCATCATCTTCCTCGACGAGGCGCAAACCCTGTTCATGCCGCGTGGCCGGGCCGAGAAGAAATGGGAGGACGACACCGCCAACACCCTGCTCGGCCTGCTCGACGGCGTGAAGAGCGACCAGGGCGCCGGCGTGATCTGGGTCGTCGCCTCCAACTTCGACGACGCCTCGAGCCAGATGGACGAGGCGATGCTGCGCCGCTTCTCGGTCAAGATCAACTTCCGCCTGCCCAACAAGGCCGAGCGCAGCGAACTGCTGCGCACCTTCCTCGCGCGCAAGGAGGACGGCTGCGTCGACTGGAACGACCTCGACCTGGGCCAGATCGCCGAAATGACCGCCAACCTCAGCCCCGCCCTGCTGGAAACCGTGGTCGAGCGCGCCAGCATGATCTCGATCCAGGACAAGGCCATCATCAACACCGAGCTGATGTTCCGCGCCTTCGAGCGCGCCACCATCGGCCTGACCGACCGCGCCACCACCGCCGAGAAGGAGCTGCAGCGCGAACGGGTCGCGCTGCACGAACTGGGCCACTTCTTCATGCAGATCGACCCGTACCTGCGCCAGGGCCTGAGCCTGGCCGAGGTGAAGGAAAAATCGCACCTGCTCAAAATCAGCACCGAATCGGTGTCCAAGCTGGGCGCGCTGGGCTATGTGCTGTCGTCCGGCGACGACGTCTCGCTGCGCACGCTCGAGGAGATGGAGCGCGACGTGATCCAGCTGTACGGCGGCGTCGCCGCCGAGGAATTGTTTTACGGCGCGCGCGGCATCTCAGTGGGCAGCCAGAACGACATCCAGAAGGCCACCTCGCTGCTCGACATGATGGTCAACCGGCTGTCGATGTATTCGCGCTCCAAGCTCGACTACAGCCAGTTCCGCAACGAGGCCGGGGCCGAACACACACTGGCCGAGGTCGAGGCCAAGGCCGACGAGCTCTATAGCTACACGCTGCAAGCCATCGGCGACTACCGCGAAGTGATCGGCGCGCTCAAGGACACCCTGCTCGAGCGCTACGTGCTGTCGAAGGACGCCGTGTTCACGCTGCTCGAGGAATTGCATGCGGCCGGCGGTGGGCTGGGCGTCGCAGGCGCGAGCGGCGCGGCGCGCTTGTCCTGACCCTTCCGATCCGGCGAATTGACCCCAACGGCTACCGGGCCACCATTAATACGTCTTTGACGTACAATTCCCCCATGCTGACAATAGTTGAGACGCCTATATTTCAACGGCTCTGGCCGGCTTATTGGACCGAGGAGGAGCGCGCCGAATTTGCCGTACATCTGGCGCTATCTCCAGAAATCGGCGATGTCGTTAAGGGTTCCGGGGGTGTGCGCAAGGTTAGATGGAGCAGAAATGGCAGTGGAAAATCGAGCGGCGTGCGGGTGATTTATTACAATCGGCTTGAAAATGGGGAAATCATTTTGCTGTTTCTCTATGCGAAAAGTGAATTCGATTCAATTGCGGGTGAAAAATTAAGGGAATTGAAAAATGCCATCGAAAAAGCCTATGGACGATGAGTCATTGCAGGCATGGGAGAATTCCCGTGATATGGCCGCCGAGTTAGAGCAATCGATTCATGAGATGCTGACGGGGCAAGGAAAACCGATTTCAGTGTCTCCAGTGGTGGCGGCACGAATTCAATCAGGCATGTCTCAAAGTTTGTTTGCCAAGTTGCTGGGCGTATCACTTCGTACTTTGCAGGAGTGGGAGCAGGGGCGGCGCACCCCATCGGGGGCAGCACAAACCCTGTTGAAAATCGCGCTTCGGCATCCCGAAGTTTTGCAAGAGTTGGCAGAGTAAGGCCGGCACGGGCACACAATCCCGCCTCGATTTCGAAACCGGCTACACCTTCATCGGCAAAATCACCATCTGCAAGCCTTCCAGATGCAGGCGGCGCTGCACCGCCAGCGCGGCCTGGTTGTGCAGCATGCGGGTGAGCCAGTTGTCGCGCTCGAAGATCAGCTTGCTGGTGAAGAAGATCGCGTTCGGGAACTCGTGGCTGATCTCTTCGCACAGCTTGGTCAGCTCGTCGACCGCGTCGGTGCCGAAGCCGAGATAGGACGCGGACGGGATGTGGTGGCTGTGGCAGAAATCGACGAAGAATTCCAGCGTCTCGGCCGCCTGCTGGCGCATCTCCTCGAGCGCCCCCTCGCCGCCATAGGCATGCG
>JACMLV010000762.1 GCA_014379395.1 Burkholderiaceae bacterium | reverse complement strand
GGCCGGCGGGCTCGATCCGATCGTCGCTTTTCTGGGCGCCGTGCCGCGCGACAGCGGTGTCGCCTTCGTCGTGATCCAGCATCTGGACCCGAACTACAAGTCGATGCTGCCCGAGTTGCTGGGCCGCGCCACCAGCATTCCCGTGTTCGAAATCGTCGACCGGATGTCGCTGCGCCCGGACGCCATCTATGTGCTTCCGCCGAACGCCGACCTCGGCGTGGCCGACGGCCGCCTGCTATTGTCCGAGCCGGCCGAGGCGCGCGGCCGCCGCCTGCCGATCGACCATTTTCTTTGCGCGCTGGCGGCCGAGCGCGGCGCGCTGGCGGTCGGCGTGGTGTTCTCCGGCATGGGCAGCGACGGCACCCGCGGCATGCAGGCGATCAAGGCGGCCAACGGCCTGACGCTGGCGCAGTTCCCCGATTCGGCGCAATTCGAGCACATGCCGCACAGCGCGATCACGGCCGAGGCGGTCGACCTGGTCGAGTTGCCGGAGAAAATGCCGGCCAAAATCCAGTCCTACATGTCGCAAAGCGCCTTGCTCGAGCGTTGCGCGCGCCAGTGCGACGCCGACAATGGCTTGTGGGAGATCGTGCGCCTGCTCGGCGAGCACACCGGCAGCAGCTTCACCGACTACAAGGCGAACACCGTGCTGCGCCGCGTCGAGCGCCGCATGAGCTTGCACAAGCTCGGTTCGATCGAGCAGTACGCGGCGTTCTTGCGCGACAATCGGCACGAGACCGACCTGCTGTTCAAGGAATTGCTGATCGGCGTGACCAGTTTTTTCCGCGACCAGAAGGTGTGGGAATACCTGAGGGTGGTGGTGGTGCCGCAATTGTTCGCCGCCAGCCCGGCCGGCGCCGCCTTCAAGGCCTGGGTGCCGGCCTGCTCCACCGGCGAGGAGGCATATTCGCTGGCGATGGTGTTCTGCGAGGCGGCGGCCGCCGTCGATCCGCCCGCCAAGTACACGCTGCAAATTTTCGCCACCGACCTGTCGGCCGACGCGATCGACCGCGCGCGCCAGGGCCGCTTTTCGCACGGCATCGCCAGCGAAGTCTCGGCCGAGCGACTGGCGCGTTTTTTCATCGACGAGGAAAGCGGCTATTGCGTGCGCAAGGAGATCCGCGACATGATCATCTTCGCCCGGCAAAACATCATCTCGGACCCGCCGTTCACCAAGCTCGACATCCTGTGCTGCCGCAATCTGCTGATCTACCTGAACGCCAAGTTGCAGCAGCGCCTGATCCCGCTGTTCCACTACGCGCTCAAGCGCGACGGCATCTTGCTGCTCGGCAGCGCCGACACGCCGGGCCACTCGTCCGAGCTGTTCGCGCCCTTGACCACCTCGACGCGCCTGTTCCGGCGCCTCGACAATCATGCCGGGCGCCGCGTGCCGGCCTATTTCCCGACCAAGCTCGCCGCCGCCTTTCACCCCAATCCGATTGAACTAAGAGAGGCAGCCATGCCCGGAAAGATTCAAACCCATGTCGAGCAGTTGCTGCTGCAAAAATATTCGCCGGCGGCGGCCCTGCTCAACCACGAGGGCGACATCCTGTATATCCACGGGCGCACCGGCGCCTTCCTCGAGCCGGCGGCCGGCAAGGCCAACTGGAACATCCACGCGATGGCGCGCGAGGGCTTGCGCCATGAGCTGGGCGGCCTGATCACGCAAGCCTTGCGTAGCCCGGGCGTGGCGCGCCTGAAGGGCCTGCTGTACGCCGACGCCCAGGGCCAGACCCAGTGCGTCGACCTGAGCGCGCAGGCCTTGAACCAGCCCGAGGCGCTGGCCGGCATGGTGTTCGTCACCTTCGCCGGCGCGCCGCCGCCGCCGCAGGCCGGGCCGGGCCGGGTCCGCTCGCCGCATCCGAAGGTGGTCGAGCTCGAACAGCAGCTGGCCCAGGCCCGCGCCGAGATCCAGGCCGTGCGCGACGAGATGCAAACCTCGCGCGAGGAGCTCAAGTCGGCCAACGAGGAATTGCAGTCGACCAACGAGGAGCTGCAGTCGACCAACGAGGAGCTGACCACCTCGAAGGAGGAGATGCAGTCGCTCAACGAGGAGCTCTATACCGTCAACGCGGAGCTGCAGTCCAAGGTCGACGACCTGTCGCTGGTCAACAGCGACATGAAGAACCTGCTCAACAGCACCGACATCGCCACCATCTTCCTCGACAACGCGCTGCGCATCCGCCGCTTCACGGCGCCGGCGACCCAGATCTACAAGCTGATCGCGACCGACCTGCGACGCCCGCTGAGCGACATCGTCAACGACCTGGTCTACCCGGACCTGGAGGACGACGCGCTGGAGGTGATCCGCACGCTGGTGTTTTCGGAGCGCCAGATTCCGACCCGCAACGGGCGCTGGTACAGCGTGCGCATCATGCCCTACCGCACGGTCGACAACGTGATCGACGGCGTCGTCGTCACCTTCATCAACATCAACATCACCGAAACGAAGCTGCTCAAGGCCCAGTTGCGCAGCGTCCAGGGCGCGCCGCCGCCGGCCGCGGAGGGCGAGGCGTGAGCAAGCGCGCCGAGCG
>JACMLV010000761.1 GCA_014379395.1 Burkholderiaceae bacterium | reverse complement strand
CGGCTTCGGCGGCGCCGGCGCCGGCCGCTGCCGCGAAAGCGGCGCCAGCGGCGAAAAAAGCGCCGGCCAAGCGGGTCGCGGCGAAACCTAAAGCGGTGCGTCCGACCAAGGAGTAAGACGCAGCGCTTGCGCCGGTTCGCGCCGGCGCAAGCGCTTCAAAGCTCATGCGCGCCTAGGCGAGGCGCTTTACGCGAGGCGCCTAGGCGAGGCGCTTATGCGAGGCGCTTATGCGAGGCGCCTAGGCGAGGCGCTGAATACGGATCGAGTCGATCAGGCCGTCTTCCTGGCGGCACACTTGGGCGATCGCGATCAGGCCCTCTTCTTCGAGCAGTTTGGCGCTGGTGTGCGCCGCCTGGAACGAGCCCAGGTTGTCGCCCTTGGCGACGACCGGGCGAATCCAGGCCATGCTGCCGACTTTCATTTTCTTGTACACTTCTTTGGCGACATCGCGCATATTTTTCCTTAGTTTGTAATCATCCATGAGCGCCGCTTCGGCGGCGCCGGCGCGTAGTCTATCATCCGTTCAAGCGGCCGCTGGCCTGCTTGCCCGAAACGCCGGCCAAGGACACCGCCGCCGGCCCCCCATCCTTCGACGCATTGGCCGGCGGCGCCAGCGCCGCCAGCTGCTCCATCATCTGGGCGAAACGCTGCTGTCCCGGCGCGATGCGCTCGACATAGAGCAGCACCTGGCTCGCTTCGCCGACCAGGTTCTGGTCGTAGCCGTGCTCCTGCATGTGCGACATCAGGATCTGCGCCGAGTTGAACAGGATGCGCAGATTGTTGGGCAGCTTCTGGCGCGCGCCGCGCATCCACTCGACCGCCTCGCGCAGCTTGCCCGACTTCCACAACAGCACGCCGTTGTTCATGATGTCGGTCGCCTCCTTGCGCGAGTTGCCGATCAGGGTCCCGCCCTCCTCGCTCATGCGCGCCTTGTCGAAGATGCGCTGCACCTGGTCGAGCACGACCGGGTTGTCGTGGTTGTTCTTGGTGACGTAGCACAGCAGGTCGACCGGCGCGTCCTTGACGCCGACGGCGAACAGCAGGGTCGCCAGGTCGAGGCAGGTGGGCGTGTCGGGCCGGGCCGGATCGCTCGCCAGGATCGCCTCGAGCTCGTCGCCGCAGGCGCGCGCCTGCTTGTAGTCGCCGCTCTCGTGGTAGACCAGGCCCTCGGTGATCTTGGCGCGCAGCCCGACCAGGTCGGTGCTGAATTCGCGCTGCGCCAGCAGCAGCCATTGCAGCGCCTCCTTCTGATCGTTGCGCATGCCGCAGGCGCGCGCCAGTCCGAAGTAGGCGTCGACCGTCTTCATGATCGAATATTCGCCGATCGCGATGCACTTGCGGAAGGCCTTCTCGGCCATCGGGATGTGCCCGAGGCTGAGCGCGAGCATGCCCAGCGCGCGCTGCCGCGGCACCGAGTTGGGCGACAGCTTGGCGGCCCGTTCGAGCACGTTGCACGCCTCTTCGGCGCGGCCCATCTGCTGGTAGGCGGTGGCGAGCTGGTCGTAGGCGTCGATGTAATGGCGGTTTTCCACGATCACCGACTGGAACATCAGGCTGGCGGCGTCGTATTCGCCGTCCTGCATGCGGATCTTGCCGACCCCGGCGCGCGCCCAGTTGTAGTCGCGCTCGATCAGCACCCGCTCGTAGATCTCGCGCGCCTTGTGCGGCTCGCCGCTCTTGAGCAGCAGGCTCGCCTTCATGCGCAGCAAGTCCAGCTCGTGCGGCTTGTTGCCGAAAATTTGCAGGTCGCACAACTTGGCCGCGCGCAGGTAGTCCTTTTCGATATAGGCCTTGTCGATGTCGCGGAACACCTGCTTTTTGTTCCAGACGCGGTTCAGGCGGGTCAGCAAGGCGCCCTCGGTGATCGGCTTGATCAGGTAGGCGTCGGGCTGGAACTCGGCCGCGCCCATCACCGATTCGACGCTTTTTTCGGCCGACACCATCAGCCAGATGCTGCTCGGCGCCATCAGGTTGCGCACCCGCGCCTCCTCGAGCACCTGCTGGCCGTTCTTGCCCTCGCCCAGGTTGTAGTCGCACAGCACCACGTCGTAGCGGTTCTTGCTGAGCATGGTCATCGCCTCGTTGCCGCTGCCGGCCTGGTCGATCAGACGCGCGCCCAGATTGCGCAGCGATTCGCGCAGCAGCTGTCGGATGCCGGCGAAGTCGTCGATCAGCAGGTAGTGCTTGCCTGCCCAGTCGATAGTGGGGGAAGTGGTGTCCATGGATTCTCGGGTCGGCCGGCATGGCCGCCCAGGCGGCCAGAAAAACAGGCAGTACAAATTATAACTTGTGGCGCGGCAATTCTGACGGAAAAGCGTGCCGAACGACGCCTGGCGGAACGCCGTTTCGGCGGGCTTGGGCCGGGCTTAGGGCGCCCGGCGCCGGGCCCGCAGCAGGAAGCGGGCCGGGTCGAGCGCGGCGGCCAGGTTCGCCTCCAGCGGCAGCG
>JACMLV010000760.1 GCA_014379395.1 Burkholderiaceae bacterium | reverse complement strand
TCCTGGGCCCGCGTGCGCGACAAGCTGATCAATGGCGAGCTGGACGCCGCGCACGTGCTCTACGGCCTGGTCTACGGCGTGCAACTGGGCATCGGCGGGCCGAAGAAGGACATGGCGGTGCTGATGACCCTGAACCAGAACGGCCAGTCGATCACGCTGTCGAGCCGGCTGGCGCGCGAGGGCGCGGTCGACGGCGCCTCGCTGGCGGCCCTGATGCGCGCCGCGCCGCGCGCCTACACCTTCGCCCAGACCTTCCCGACCGGCACCCATGCGATGTGGCTGTATTACTGGCTGGCGGCGCACGGCATCGACCCGTTCCGCGACGCCCGCGCGATCACGCTGCCGCCGACCCAGATGGTGGCCAACCTGGGCGCCGGCAACATGGACGGCTTTTGCGCCGGCGAACCGTGGGGCTACCGCGCCATCCTCGACGAAGTCGGGATCACGGCCGCCACCAGCCAGCAAATCTGGCCCGACCATCCGGAAAAAGTGCTCGGCGCCAGCCGCGATTTCGTCACGCGCCACCCGCACACCTGCCGCGCCATGATCGCCGCGCTGCTCGACGCCTCGCGCTGGATCGAGGCCTCGGAGGCCAATTTGCGCCAGACCGCCGAACTGATCGCCGGGCCGGCCTACATCAACACCGCGCCCGAAGCGATCGAGCCGCGCCTGGCCGGGCGCTACCAGGACGGCCTGGGCCGCACCTGGAACGAGCCGAACCGCGTGAAGTTCTATCGGGATGGCGCCGTCAATTTCCCCTACCTGTCGGACGCGATGTGGTTCATGACGCAGCAGCGGCGCTGGGGCCTGCTGCGCGAAGACCCCGATTACCTGGCGCTGGCGGGCCAGGTCAACCAGATCGGCCTGTACCGCGAAGCGGCGGCCATGACGGCGACACCCGTTCCGGCCGAGGCGCTGCGCGCCTCGACCCTGATCGACGGTGTGCGTTGGGACGGCACGGCGGCAACCGCCTATGCCGCCTCCTTCGCCATCGGTTGTAACTAGGCACAACCGCGCAGCCCAAACATGACGCGCAAGCGAGAGGAGCAGTTCTTATGTCGAAGTCAAGCATCCATCACGAAGGCGCAGAGGTCACCCTGTCGGGCGAGGTATTCGGCGCCCTGATCAATTTGTCGGGCCGGCGCCGTTTCACGTCGCAGCGGCTGGTGTTGTACGCCTTGCTGGCCGCCCAGGGGCAGGCCGACGCGGCGGCGGTGGCGCGCGAGGCGCTGGCCCTGTTCCGCGGCGCGCATAGCGGGCTGGTCAAGGGCGACAGCACGCTGCCCGGCGTGTTTTGCCCCGAGCTGCGCGAGGCGTATTACGGCGCGCAGGGCGGCGACCGCCAGATCCTCGCCTTCATCGAGCTGGCCGAGCGCACCCTGCACGCGATCGAATGCAACCGCGACAGCGCGGCCCTGCTCAACGAGCTGGTCGCCAGCAGCACGCCGATCCTGTCGGTGCTGAACCAGATCACCGCGATCTACGAAGAGCAGTCGAAGCGCCACGCCAACCAGGTCAGGAAGCACCTGCGCGGCGTGATCACCGACATCGAAACCATCGCCAAGCAAGCCAAGATGGTGGCCTTCAACGCGCGCATCGTGGCCGCGCGCGCCGGCAGCGTCGGCAAGGAATTCGCCGTCGTGGCCGGCGTGTTGTCCAACATCACCGGCGAAATCGACGACATGGTCAAGACCGCCCTGAGCAGCGCGGCGGCTTAGGAGGCTGTCGGACTTAGGGAGTGAGCCTAAGTCCGATAGCCTCCCAGGCCGCCCCATCCAACCGATCCAAGGAGCATAGACGATGAATCAACCAGGCAAAGTCACACTGGTGGGCGCCGGCCCGGGCGACCCGGAACTGCTGACCATCAAAGCGCTGAAGGCGATCCAGGCCGCCGAGGTGCTGCTGATCGACGACCTGGTCAATCCCGAGATCCTGGCCCACGCCGCGCCCGGCGCGCGCGTGATCGAGGTCGGCAAGCGCGGCGGCTGCAAGCAGACGCCGCAGCAATTCATCGAGCGCCTGATGATCGCCGAGGCGCGCGCCGGGCGGCGGGTGGTGCGCCTGAAGGGCGGCGACCCTTACCTGTTCGGCC
>JACMLV010000759.1 GCA_014379395.1 Burkholderiaceae bacterium | reverse complement strand
CGGCTGCAAAAATACCTGGGCGGTCCATATTTCGCCGTTTTCTCGGCCAATAGCTCGCTATTGGCACTGCGAAACCGTCAAAATCTGGCCTCGCCCAGCTATTTTTTCGCTTCGACTCCCTAAGTCCGACAGCCTCCTAGGAGTCTGTCGGACTTAGCCTTTTTAGCGTCGAGTAATCGGCGGCCTCGTCGCTATATGCGATGCCGCCGATCCGTTTTTTGTGAACGTTGCTTGCTCGCCTTGTTGCAAGCCTTCAGCAAGCGGCGCTGCACGCTATTTGGCCTTGTAATTTCCGCCCATCAAGCCATTTTCATCGCCATCATCCGCTTCAGGTTCCAGGCCATGGCGACCAGATTCCATTCGTGGCCGACCCGCTGCAATCCACGCATCAGAAACTGCCGGAATTTCATCACATGCTTGATGATGCCAAACACGGGCTCGACCGTCTGCTTGCGCAACGCGTAATCGGCGCGCCCACTTTTCGTTTTCAGTTTATGCGCCATCCGGGCGACCGCGTCGGCGTCGGCGGCCAGCGGCGGGGGCTCAGAGAAACGATCAAACACCGGCAAGTGATGCGCCTCGCGCTTCATGGCGATCAGCGGTTCGATGCCGCTCGCCAGGCAAGCGTCCACATTGGCGGCGCTGAAGTAGCCGGTGTCGGCCAAGAGCTGGGCCGGCATGCCGATCTGCTCTTTTTGCTTCTCCAGCACTGCCAGCGCCGGCTTGATCTGCCCGCTGTCGTTGCCCGCCTGGGTCACGAAGGCGCCGACGACGAGCATGCTGTCGGTGTCGACCGCCACCTGCTCGTTGTAGCATTGATCGAAACCGCCGCCCGACACTTTCATGATGCGCGACTCTTCATCGGTCAAACTGATCTGGTCTTTGTCTTGCGCACCGCCGCCGATCGGCGGCTCGGGGTCTTTGCCGCCGGGTTTCTTGCCGGCGTCGCGTTTGGCTTGGCGCTTTGCCATCTTGCACTCATATTCGGCTTGCGCCGCCAGATCGCGCTCCTTGGCCCGCGCCTCCAGCTTGCGCTTGGCCTCGTCGAGCACGGCGAGCCGTTCCTGGCGCAGCGCGATCTCCTTCGGCACTTCCATTCCATCGGGCACGTTTTTGCGATCCTCCGACTCGGCCAACGCCATCAACTGCTGCACTTCCTGCTGCAATTGTTTCTCGATCTTCTGCAAATGTCCCCACGACAGGGAGCGATGTTTGCTCGCGTTGGCTTTAATCTTGCTGCCGTCGACGCTGACCTTGCCAAGCTTGAGCAGGCCCATTTCGCGCGCGAGCATGAGCACCTGCACGAACAACTGTTCGAATTGGGCGCCGAAGCGGCGCCGGAAGTGCGCCAGCGTGTCGTGGTCGGGATGCGTATTGGCGGCGATGTAGCGGAACGCCACCGAGTCGTAGGTTGCGCGCTCGATCTTGCGGCTCGACGCGACGCCGGTCACATAGCCGTAGATCAGCAAACCCAGCAGCACTGCCGGGTGGTGCGCGGCAGAGCCGCGCCCGCCATAGGTGCGCGTCAGCTCCGTCAAGTCCAACCTGTCGATCACTTCCACTATGAAGCGCGCCAGATGATCCTCGGGAAGCCAGTCCTCCACCGAGGGCGGCAGCAGGTAATCCGTTTGACGATCTACTGTGATGAATCCGCGCATTTCAATCCCGTTCATTTCGCTACGACAACACGTAGCGCCATTTTACCGAACGGAGATATTGGTTTCCAGGAAATAGTCCGACAGACTCCTAGGCCGAGCCGATGTCCGGCGCCCGCCGGACATGCAAATTTTGCATACGAAATGACGCAGATCAATTCGCGGGCTACATTGTCCCCTTGTGCCGGATAGAAATATGGACTGCCGCATGGCCATGCCTGCCCGGACTCCTGCAAATCAGCACGAGGGCAAAAACCAATGTTCGCTGTCTCTGATCTCAAAATCGGCGCGCGTCTCGCGTCGGGCTTTGGCCTTGTCCTGCTGTCGACGTTCGCGCTGCTGGCCTTCGCCCTGTGGCGCATGGCCGTGCTGCAGGCCGATACCGAACGCATCACCAGCCAAAAGGTGAGCCGCCTCACCGACGCGCTCGACATGCGCGAAGTGGGCTGGTCGCTGGCCTTGTCGCTGCGCAAGGCCACGGCGCCGACCGATGCCGCCGAAGGGGCGCGGGAAAGCCGGAAAATGGCCGACATCATGGCCCGCTATGCCCGTCTGGAAAACAATCTGCAACAGTCGGCCGGCGCGGCCCCCGACCAGGGCGCGCTGGCCGCCGTCGCCGGGCAGAGAAAAGACCTGTTCGCGACGGTGGAAAAAATCCGCGCCTTGATCGCCGAAGACAACTACTTCGACGCGGCGATGCTGCTCAAGGGCGACTTCCTGCCGCGCCATGAACAATGGATGGACGGCCTGGGCGCGCTGGCCGAGCGCGAGAAGGACATGCGGGCCGCTTACGCGGTCTCGCAGCAGCGCTACCGGGCCACGCGGAACGCCTTGCTCGGCGTCGGCATCCTGATGCTCGCCGCCGGCACCGGCATCGCCTTCTTCATCACCCGCACCATCACCGTGCCGCTGCGCCAGGCCGCCGCCATCGCCGACCATATCGCCGGCGGCGACCTGACCCATCCCATCGCCGCCGGCGCCGCGCGCGACGAGGCCGGCCAGTTGCTCAAGTCGCTCTCGAGCATGCAGGACAACCTGGTCGACACCATTGTGCGGATCAAGCAGGGCACGGCAACCATCGCCGTCGCGGCCCGGGACATCGCCGACGGCAACGCCGACTTGTCGCTGCGCACCGACTCGCAGGCCGGCGCGCTCGAGCAAAGCGCGGCCTCGGTCGAACAACTGACCTCGACCGTCAGGCAGAACGCGGAAAACGCCGAAAAAGCCCATTCGTTGATGAGCTCGGCGGCCGGGCTGGCCTCCGGCGGCGGCCAGGTGGTGCAGCAGGTGGTCGACACGATGGGCGCGATCAAGGAAAGTTCGCGCAAGGTGGTCGACATCGTCGGCGTGATCGACATGATCGCGTTCCAGACCAATATCCTGGCCCTGAACGCGGCGGTCGAGGCGGCCCGGGCCGGCGAGCAGGGCCGCGGCTTCGCGGTGGTGGCGGCGGAAGTG
>JACMLV010000758.1 GCA_014379395.1 Burkholderiaceae bacterium | reverse complement strand
CGGCTGCAAAAATATCTGGACGGTCCATATTTCGCCGTTTTCTCGGCCAATAGCTCGCTATTGGCACTGCGAAACCGTCAAAATCTGGCCTCGCCCAGCTATTTTTTCGCTTCGACTCCCTAAGTCCGACAGCCTCCTAGGGCCGGGGGGCGGCAATCTCCTAGACCAGCCGTCGCATCGGCCTGGCTCGCTCGCGGCGCGCTCGATGGCGCCAATGGAAGATGTCGAAGTTGCCGCATCAGCCGTCATATCGGAAAGCGCAAATGCACGCACAGCACGCCAAGCACGCCAAGAATCGCATCGCCGGGTGGCCGGCCTGGCTGGTATTGATGATTGGCTTGCTGGTGGTCGGCTTCAGCTACTGGCAGGCCAACGTGATGATCGACCGCGAACTGGCGGCCCAGCTCGATCTGCGCTCGAGGGAGGCCAGCAACAGCATCGAGCGCGAGATCGACGCTTACGCCGAAACGCTGCGCGGCCTGCAGGCCGAATTCCTGCTCTATCCGGATCTGTCGCGCGGCACCTTCCGCCAGATCGCCGCGATCCTCAAGCTCGACAGCCGCCTGCCCGGCATCCAGGCGATCGCCTTCACGCAGCGCGTCGCGCCGGGCCAGGCCGGCGCGTTCGAGGCGGCGATCCGGCGCGAGTTCGCGACCGGCGACCTGGGCTATCCGGCGCCGCTGATTCATCCGCCGGCGCCGGCCGGGGAGGCGTTTGTCGTCACCTATCACGATCCGATCGAAAAGAACCGCGCCGCCTCCTGGTACGACCAGGCCAGCGAGCCGAAGCGGCGCGCGGCGATCGAGCGCGCGCGCGACACGGGCGAGCTGAGCACCAGCGGCCGGGTGCGCCAGAGCTCCTCCGGACTCGACAGCGTGATCTTTTTTCTGCCGGTGTACGGCGGCGGCGTGGTGCCGGCCACGCGGGAGCAGCGCCGCGCGGCCTTTCTCGGCGCCGTCTTCGCCGTGGTGCGGGTCGATGAAATGCTGCGCAAGGTGTTCGGCCCGGCGTTGCTGGCCGACCTGGACATCGAAATCTACGACATGCAGGGCGCCGCGCCGGCGCGCTACGACCACGACAACCTGATCTTCGACAGCGGCAGCTATCAACAGGCCAGCGCGCTGCACACCGGCGACCTTGCCTTTCCGCTGCACCGGAAGGTCGAGGTCGACGTCGGCGGCAGCAAGTGGCACGTCGACATCACCGCCTTGCCGGCCTTCATGCAGCGCTCGCAGTCCTGGCTGCCGCCGATCGCCGCCGTCGTCGGCGTGCTGTTGACCCTGCTGGTGTTCTACTTCCTGCGCGTGCTCGAGCTCTCGCGCCAGGCGCTGCGCGCGCACGCGCGCTCGGTCGAGGCCACCGCCCACCTGCACCTGCGCGCGATCGAGGCCTGCGCCAACGCCATCATCGTCACCAGCGCGCAGGGGCCGGACTACGCGATCGAATACGTCAACGGCGCCTTCGAGCGCATCACCGGCTACACGGCCGACGAGGTGATCGGGCGCAGCGCGCGCATGTTCCACGGCGACGACACGGAGCAGCCCGGCCTCGGGGAGATCCGCGACCTGGTGCGCGAACGGCGCGAGGGCCATGCGGTGGTGCGCAACTACCGCAAGGACGGCACGCCCTACTGGAGCGAGGTGCATATCGCGCCGGTGCGGGACGCCGACGACCGGGTCAGCCATTACGTGGCCGCCAAATACGACGTCACGGCGGCCCGGAAATACGAGGCCGAGCTCGAATTCCACGCCACCCGCGACACCCTGACCGGGCTGGCCAACCGCAATTTGCTGCGCGACCGGCTGGCCCAGGCGATCGCCTACGCCAATCGCTACGAAAACGCGGTGTGGGTGGTGTTTGTCGACCTCGACCGTTTCAAGTTCGTCGTCGACACGCTCGGCCAGGCGGCCGGCGACACGCTGCTCAAGGCGGTCGCCGAGCGGCTGCTGGGGGCGGTGCGCGACACCGACACCGTGGCGCGCATGGTCGGCGACGAGTTCATGCTGGTGCTGGCCGAACGCGGCGACGAGGCCTTGTCGCCGCTGGCGGTGCAGCGCGTCATCGACGCGCTGACCGAGCCGTTGATGTTGGCCGGGCACGAGTTCTTCCCCGGCTGCGCGGTCGGGGTGGCGGCCTATCCGACCGACGGCGGCGACGCCGACACCCTGATCCGGCACGCCGGCGTGGCGGTCTACCGCTCGCGCGAGATCGGCGGCGACCAGTTCCAGTTCTACACGCCGGCGATGAACCAGCGCTCGCTCGAGCGCCTGCGCATCGAGCGCGATCTGCGCAGCGCGCTGGCCGGCGACCAGTTCCTGCTGCATTACCAGCCCCAGGTCGATCTGCGCACCGGGCGCATCGTCGGCATGGAGGCCTTGTTGCGCTGGCGCCATCCCGAGATCGGCATGGTGATGCCGAGCGAATTCATCGGCCTGGCCGAGGAGACCGGCATGATCGTGCCGATCGGCGCCTGGGTGCTGCGCACGGCCTGCCTGCAAAACAAGGCCTGGCAGGACGCCGGGCTGGGCGCGCTGCGGGTGGCGGTGAACCTGTCGGTGCGCCAGTTCATGCAGGCCGACCTGGTCGAGTCGGTGGCGGCGGTGCTCAAGGAGAGCGCGCTGGAGCCGCACTACCTCGACATCGAACTGACCGAGAGCATGGTGATGGGCGACGTCGAGCAGGCGGTGCGCATCCTGGGCGAGTTGAAAAAACTGGGGGTGCGCCTGTCGATCGACGATTTCGGCACCGGCTATTCGAGCCTGTCGTACCTGAAGCGCTTCCCGGTCGACGTGCTCAAGATCGACCAGTCGTTCGTGCGCGAGATCACCACCAGCCCCGACGACGCGGCCATCGCGCGCTCGATCATTTCGATGGCGCACAGCCTGCGCCTGGAGGTCATCGCCGAGGGCGTCGAGACGCTGGCGCAATTGATGTATCTGCGGCGCCAGGGCTGCGACCAGATGCAGGGCTTCTATTTCAGCCGGCCGCTGGCGGTGGAGGCCTTCGGCCAGATCCTGCAAGAACGCAAGAGCCTGTTGGCCGAACTGGGCGGCGAGAACGCGCGCCGCCAGACCCTGCTCATCGTCGACGACGACGCCAACATCGCCTCCTCGCTGCAGCGCCTGCTGCGCCTGGACGGCTACCAGATCCTGAAGGCGCAAAGCGTGTTCGACGCGTTCGACCTGCTGGCGCTGCATCCGGTGCAGGTGATCATTTGCGACCAAAGGATGCCGGAGATGAGCGGCACGGAATTTCTTTTCAGGATCAAGGAGTTGTATCCGGAGACGATACGCATCATGTTGTCGGGCTACACCTGCCTCGACTCGGTGATCGACACCATCAACCGCGGCGCGATCTACCGTTTCTTCACCAAGCCGTGGGACGACGAGGTCTTGCGCGACAATATACGCGAGGCGTTCCGGCACTACTGGCTGTTGCACGGCGCCAGCGCGGCGCAGGCCGGCGCGGCGAGCGCGAGCGAGAGCGAGAGCGACGTCGACGCCTGATTGACAGCGCCGCGTGGCCGGGCCGGCCGGCCCTGCCATATTTCATAGGTGCGGCGCACTGTTGCCGCAGGCACAGGTATAATTTTCCGCATGAACAAACTTCAAGCCTTTGGATTGATCGCCGCGCAGGTCACGCGCGGCGAACTGGTGTTTCCGACCAGCGTCAACGCCGCGCTGGCGCTGCAAATGGCGCTGGCCGATCCGGATTGCCCGATGGAGGACGCGGTGCGCCTGACGCTGGCCGACCCCCTGCTGGCCGCGCGCACGGTGGCGCTGGCCAATTCGGTCGTCTTCAGCAGCCGCGGTGGCCCGGTGACGAACACGCGCGCGGCGATCATGAGGCTCGGTTTTCGGAACCTGCACGCGCTGGTCGCCTCGATGGTGGTGCGCAATTTCGGCAGCAAGATCGTCGATCCGACCCTGCGCAGCAAGGCGCTGCGCCTGTGGGAGCACACCGCCCACGTGGCGGCGCTGGCCCATGTGATCGCGCGCCGCGTCACCCGCATCGACGCCGACACCGCCATGTTCGCCGGCATCGTGCACGAGGTGGGCGGCTTTTACCTGCTCTCGCGCGCCGACGAGTTTCCCGGCCTGCTCGAGCACGATCCGCAGAACTGGACCCTGGCGGCCGAGGAGGTGATCCGCCACGCGGTGATGGAAAAGCTGATGATCCCGGCCTCGGTGGCCGAGGCCATCGAGGGCTTGCGCGAAGGCTTGCTGGCGATTCCGCCCGATTCCCTGCTCGACACCCTGCTGTTGGCCAAGCAACTGGCGCCGGTGCCGTCGCCGCTCGACGTCAACCCGCTGGAAATGCTGCTGCCGCACGAATCGGTGATCGACTTCGTCATCGACGACGCGTCGCTGCAAAGCATCCTGGCCGAATCAAGCGACGAAGTGCGCTCGATGAGCGCGGCCCTGCTCGTGTAACCCCCGGCCGTCCGCTCCCCCTTAATTGTCCAACACCGTCGCCAGCACCTCGCGGGCGGCGTCCGGCCGCCCCAGCGCGCGCGCCCGCTCGCGCATGTCGGCCAGCTTTTCCGGATGCGCCAGCAGGTGGCCGATGCGGTAGCGCAGCGTCAGCTGGTCGAACGCCTTCAGGGCCGCGCCCTGTTCGATCAGATAGTCGGCGTTGCGCTCCTCCTGTCCCGGAATGACCGCGCTGAGCAGCATCGGCAGCCCCATCGCCAGGCATTCGGCCGTGGTCAGCCCGCCCGGCTTGGTGATCGCCAGGTCGGCGCACGCCATCAGGCGCTCGACCTGCGCGCTGTAGCCCTGCGCCAAGAGGCGCCCCGGATGGCGCTGGACGAGCGCCTGCAGGCTCGCCAGCGCGCGCACGTTGCCGCCGGCCACCGCGATCAGCTGGCAATCCCGGTTCGCGGCCAGCACCT
>JACMLV010000757.1 GCA_014379395.1 Burkholderiaceae bacterium | reverse complement strand
TCTGAGGGCACCGCCGGCAACGAGCTCGGTTTGCTGACCACCGCCGCCGGCGCGCTGTTCGGCGCCGGCCAGGGCGGCTCGCTGCAGTCGCGCCTGGCCGGCTCGCTCGGCGTCGACGAGCTCGGCCTGTCGCAGGCCAAGGGCCTGGAGAGCACGGTGGTGACGGTCGGCAAGCGCCTGTCGCAGCGCGCCTACCTGAGCTTCGAGCAGGGCGCCGGCGCGGCGACCAGCCTGGTCAAGCTGCGCTACAAGCTCAACGAGCGCGTCACGCTGCAATTGCAGACCGGCGCCAATTCCGCCATCGACATGCTCTACACCTGGGCCTTCGATTAGCGGGCGCTTAGCTTGGGTTCGGATCGGGCACCGGGTCCTCCTGCGGCACCGGATGCACCGGGTGCGGGAAGTCCTCCGGCAGCGGCTCTTCGACCGGCACCGGATCCGGCGCGCGGTGGGCGCGCAGCGGAAAACGAGTGGACGAATAATCTTGGTTGGCAAATCGATCCATGATGGCAAGCTCCCCTGTTATCGATGAAGCCACCTTACCATGCAGCGCCGCCGGCCCTTCCTTGTGGCGAAAAAAATACCTTACAATCGCCTCCCGGCGGCGCCCTCATCCCGATCGCGCGCCGCGTCACCGGATGCCCCGAATGGAAGCCACCACCCTCGCCCTGCTCGTCCTGATCCCACTGCTGGTCTGGCGCATCTATTTCCGCCTCAAGGGCCTGCTGGGCGTGCGCCGCCAGTCGCGCCTCTGGCGCCATCTGGCGCCGGCGATCCTGTGGCCGGCGTCGATCGCGGCGGCGGCCTGGCAAGTCCAGGCCGACCTGCTGGCGCTGTCCAGCCTGGGCGCCGGGGCGCTCGCCGGGGTCTGGATCAGCCGCTGGAGCGTGCGCCTGACGCGGCTGGAAAACAGCGCACAAGGCCGGTTCTACACGCCCGATCTGCGCCACGGCATGACGGTGACGATGCTGTTCATCGCGCGCCTGCTATATGGCGCCCTCGACCTGTATATCGACCAGCGCGCAGCCCTGCCGGCGCCGGGCGGGGAGTTCCTGCGCGCGCCGCTGACCCTGCTCGCCTTCGGCCTGCTGGCCGCCTATTACGCCGCCTACGGCTATGGACTGCTGCGCTGGCGGCTCGGCGAGCGTACGCTCGCCGAGCGCCAGTGCGACTAAATCTCACATTTTTGCGGGAACTGCGTCACCTACCGCGCGTCAAATCGCTTTGCGGTTTTTACGCACAGCGTTTATATGGTGAGACATGCACGAAGAATTCATACGCAGCGGCCCGCTGATGGACTTGAACAGCTACCCGGAGTGGGCGCGCGCGATGCTCGACTCGACCCTGGCGGCCAAGCAGAAGGTGGTGCGCCACGAATTGTTCGCGATGATGAAGGAGGCGGCCCTGCCGCCGGCGGCGACCTGGTGTTTCCTGGTCGGCGGCTGGCCCCTGATCGAGCAATTCCCCCAATACATGGCGACCAATCTGTGCAAGGCCCAGTACGGCCGCTCGAACGGGGAAACCAGGGCGCGCCAATACCTGATGCGCAACATCCGCGTCGAACAGAACCACGCCGACCACTGGATCGAGTGGGCCGTCGCGTGCGGCATCGGGCGCGAGGAGTTGTTCGACAGCCATGTGCCGGTCGAGAGCCAGGCCCTGAACCACTGGTGCTGGCACAGCTGCGAGCGCACCTCGCTGGCGACCAGCATGGCGGTGACCAACCTGGCCATCGAAGGGGCGACCGGGGAATGGTCGAACCTGGTGTGCGCGTCGGACGCCTACGAGCGCTCGTTCGACGAGGCCGCGCGGCGCCGCGCGACGCGCTGGCTCAGGCTGCACGCCCAGTACGACGACACCCATCCGTGGGAAGCGCTCGAGATCGTCTGCTCGCTGGTCGGCGCGCGCGCCGAGCCGAAATACGTGGACTTCCTCGGGCGCAGCATCGCCAACAGCTACGCCTTCATGACGCTCTCGCTCGACCACTGCCTGCGGTGCTAGCGCACTAGCGCGCTAGCGCGCTGTCCGGGCGCGCGCCCGGCGGCGGCGCGCCCGCGCCTTCGCTGAGCAATTGCTCGAACGCCTGCTGGCACACCGGCTCGCTGAAGAAATTGCCCTGGATTTCATCGCAGTCGTTCTGGCGCAGGAAGTGCATCTGGCCGCTGGTCTCGACGCCCTCGGCGATCACGTCGATGTTCATGTTGTGGCCGATGCCGATCATGGTCTTGGCCAGCATCCCGTCCGGACGCTGCTCGTTGATGCTCTGGATGAAGGGCTTGGGGATCTTGATGTGGCTGACCGGCAGCGCCCGCAGATGGCTCAGGCTGGACATCCCGGCGCCGAATTCGTCGATCGCCAGCTTCAGGCCGAGCTTGCCGAGCTCGGCCAGCACCTCCTTGACCATGGCCGGGTTGCGCAGCAGGTATGACTCCTTCACCTCCAGCTCGATCAGGCCGGGCGGCAGCTGCGATTGGCTCAGCTTGTCGCCGATCATGCGCGCGTAGTTCGTCTGGTTCAGTTCGCGAAACGACACGTTCATCGACATCACCAGATTGTCGAAGCCGCGCGCGCGCAAGTCCTGCATCACGCGGCAGACGGTGCAAAACACCCACTCGCCGACCGGGATGATCAGGCCGTTCTCCTCGGCGTCGGGGATGAAGGCGGCCGGCAGCAGCACGCCCTGCTCGGGGTGGCGCCAGCGCAGCAGGGCCTCGGCGCCGACGATCCTGCCGCTGCGCAGGCACACGCGCGGCTGCAGCGCGAGGAACAGTTCGCCTTTTTCGACCGCGTTGCGCAGGCTCGCCTCGAGCTTGTGCTTGGCCTCCGTGGTCGCCTTCATCTCGGCCGAGAAAAAGTGCACGTCGTTGCGCCCGGCCGCCTTGGCGTGGTACATCGCCACGTCGGCGGCCTGGATCATCTCCACCGCCGTGGCCGCGTCGTGCGGGAAGATGCTCACGCCCATGCTGGCGCCGATGTCGATTTCGCGCCCGTCGAGCACCACCGGCTTGGCCATGTCCTGGCGCAGGCGCTCGATCATGCGCAGCGTGAAGCGCAGGGACGGCTGGTTGTCGAGCACCAGCACGAATTCGTCGCCGCCCAGGCGCGCCACGGTGTCGCTCTCGCGCACCGAGCCCTGCAGCCGGCGCGCCACCACCCGCAGCACCTCGTCGCCGGCGTCGTGGCCGAAGCTGTCGTTGACGTTCTTGAAGTTGTCCAGGTCGACCAGCACGGCGGCCACCAGGCTCTTGTTGCGCTGCGCCACGTGCAGCGCCTGCTCGAGCCGGTCCCACAGCAGGTTGCGGCTGGCCAAGCCGGTCAGGGTGTCGTGGTTCAGGGCGTGCTCCAGATGGGTGGTGCGGTGGATGCTGGCGGTGACGTCGTCGAGCACGCCGATGAAATGGTTGGCGCGGCCCTTTTCGTCGAGCACCGGGGTGACCTTCAGATTGTTCCAGAACACCTCGCCGTTCTTGCGCAGATTGCGGAAGATGACGTTGACCTCGCTGCGCTCGTTGACCGCCGCGCGCAGCTTGTCGCGCTCGGCCTCGTCCACGCCCTGCACGGCCATGAAGCGCATGTCGCGCCCGAGCACCTCGGCCGCCGCGTAGCCGGTGATGCGCTCGAAGGCCAGGTTGACGTACTCGACCATATTGTCCTTGCCGGCGCAGCGCGTGATGACGATGCCGTTGCTGCTCGCGTGCAGGGCGCGCTCGCGCAGGCGCAACTGCTCGCCCTGGCGCCGCATCTCGGAAATGTCGAGCCCCATCCCGCACAGATAAAACTGGCCGCCGCTCGACATGCGCGAACCGGAGAACAGGTACGGCGTGGTGCGCCCGTCGCGCGAGCGCAGGTCGGCCTCGACCACCACCTCGCCGTCGTGCAGGAACACTTCGGCGATCTTGTCGGCCACCAGCGCGCGCTGCTCCTGGTTGAACAATTGGAGCGCGTGGATGGCGGCCAGCTCCTGCGGCGCCATCTGGGTCGCCTGCTCGACCCGGTGGTTCCACATCACCATGTGGCCCTGCTGGTTGATGACGTAAAAGGTGCCGGTCAGGAAATCGACCATCTCGCGCAGCGGCGTGCGGCCGATGCGCTCCGGTTCGCTCATCTCGGCGGCCGCTTCGCCGCCGGCCGGCCCGACGATCACGCTGTAGTAGCTGAACTGGCCGGACTTGCGGAACTGCGGCACAAGGATCAGCTGGTAGGGCGCGACGCTGCCGTCGGCGTGGATCAGCTCGACGTCCAGGCGCTGCGCGTCGCCGCCCAGCTGGCGCAGGCGCTGCTGGTAGGGCTCGCGCGCGGCCTCGCCGAGGATGGCGGCGAGCGGGCGCAGCAGCACCTGTTCCTTCGGATAGCCGAGCATGCGCCGGCAGGCCGCGTTCCAGGTCGTGATCTTCCCCGTCGGCCCGATCAGAAACGCGACATGGGAAATGCCATTTTGGGTGCGCATAGTTTCCTTATTCGGGCGGCCCCCGGGCCGCGCATCCCCGATAGACCGCCGGTGCGGGGGAACGTTCGGCCAAGCGCCGGGTTACCTGGTCGATGCGCGCACCGGACGCGGCCGGGGGCGCGCCGAGCGTTGATTGCGATGCGGAAACACATCGGGTAGTATGAAGAGCGGTCTCGGCGGTCCGGCGCGGCCCTCGGGCCGCCACCGTCGGGAGCGGCAATTCTTGCCACAAGAAAAAAATAAAAGCCGAGTGTTTGTGTATACTTACGGCACCGACGAGAACCAACGAGGATGCGCAGCATGACCGACTTGACCACCCAGCAAATGACCGCCGAAGGCATCGTCTTCGACCGCCTCGGCTCGATCGTGCGCTCGCTGCACGACGCGCTGCGCGAAATCGGCGCCGACAAGGTGTTGACCGACGCGGTGGCCGAATTCCCCTCGGCGCGCGAGCGCCTGGTGCATATCGGCAAGCTGACCGAAAAGGCCGCCAACACGGTGCTGTCGCGGGTCGAGGAGGTCAGCCCGATTCAAGACCGGCTCGCGCACAAGGCGCGCGAACTGCAGGCCGGATGGGACGCCGAGTCGGTGCCGGAAGCGTTGCGTCCGCTGGTCGAGCAAACCACCCAGTTCATGGCCGACGCCAGCGCCGGCTGCACGGGCACGCGCGGCGCGCTGTCGGACATGATGATGGCGCAGGACTTCCAGGATTTGACCGGCCAGCTGATCAAGAAGGTGGTGAGCCTGCTCGAGAGCACCGAAAACGATTTGCTCAAGCTGCTGATCGAAGCGGCGCCGCCGGGCAGCGTGCCGGCCGAGAAGAAAGACGAAATGATGGCCGGCCCCGGCGCGCCGGGCTTCATCGCCCTCGAACAGGGCGACGTCGACGACCTGCTGGCCGACCTCGGCTTCTAAACCCGATTTTCCAACCCGGGTTTCCAACCCGGGTTTCCAACACCTACTGCGGCTTGGCCGCCGGCGGCACGAACTCGGGATGCGCGATGGTCAGCGTCTGGCCGGCCGCGCCGGTGTAGAGCACCAGCAGCTTGACCGGCTTGCCGTCGAGCGCGCGGCCGTTGTGCAGCGTGCCGACCACCTCGCTGAGCGTCTCGCCGGCACGCAGCACCTTGGTGGCGCCGCCTTCGCGCGTCACCTCCAACGCCCCCTCAATCACATACGCGAACGACGGCACCGGATGCTCGTGCCAGCCGGTTTGCGCGCCCGCCGCCAGCTCGACGACCAGGGTCGTCACCTCGGCCGCCCCGGCCGGATACACGGTCGGCTTGCCGTCCCAGCTGGCGCTTGTCTTGGCCAGCGGCGTCACTTTCACGGCGGCCGAGTTATCCAACGCCCCCACCACGAACGGCACCGACAGGGCCAGCGCCAGGATGGCGACGGAAACGTATCTCATGGTTGTCATCCTCTTTTGATTACTTGAAAGGCAATGTTACCAAACATCCACAAAAGAATCGACCATAAGCGGGCCCCAACCAGCCCCCCCGGCTACGCCGCCGCGGCCGGACTGCGCCGTTGCAGCACGAAGATCGGCTGCGCCCACGGCGTGTCCTTTTTCTTCTTGCTGGTGATGAGGGTCAGCTCGGACGGATCGTAGACGTCGGTGTTGTGCGTGAGCGGCGTCGTCATCAGGTACTGCGCCTCGGTGTTCTTGAGGAACTCGCCGACCAGCTGGATGTTGCGGATGTCGAGGTGGGCGAACGGCTCGTCGATGAACACGAAGCCGCCCGAGCCGTCCTCCGACTTGAGCAGGCCGATCAACAGCACCAGCGACTTCATCACCTGCTGGCCGCCGGACGCCTCGCCGTCGTTCATGCCGATCGGCCCCTTGCCGTCGAACTTGAAGCGCACATGCAGGCCGGCCTGCGCCAACTGCAAATCGTCGTTCTCCAGGCGCACCGGATCGGCGTGCACCTCGATGCCGGCCAGTTCGCCCAGCTCCTTGATGTTGCGGCTGTAGGTCTTGACGGTGTAGCGCAGCCGCTCGATGTAGGCGCCGCGCGCGTTGCCGGTGGCCTCGATGGCGCGGTTGTTCTGATAGCGCCGCTCGTCGGTCTCCGACTGGCGCCCCTGCAACTGCTCGGACAGGCGCTGGTGCTGGTCGATCACGGTGGCGTCGAGCTCCCAGTCGTCGCGCGCCAGGCTGCTTTCCAGGCTGGCGATGCGCAGGTCGACCTGGTGCGCGTTCTGATGCTCGGCCACCAGGGCGGCACGGCGCGCCGGACGGCGCCAGCTCCTCGGTAGATGGCGCCAGCTGTAGCGCAGGGTCAGCAGCGCCCTGGCGTGTTCGCTGCGCTGTTCAATCTGGCGCTTATGTCCCATGCGCAAACCGG
>JACMLV010000756.1 GCA_014379395.1 Burkholderiaceae bacterium | reverse complement strand
CCCCCGGGCCGGCTTCGGCGGCGGCCGCGACCAAGGGCGAGGCGCACGAGCTGGGCCGGCGCATCTACAATTTCCGCTGCTACTTCTGCCACGGCTATTCGGGCGACGCGCAAACCCTGGCGGCGACCTATCTGGAGCCGCGCCCGCGCGACTTCCAGGCCACCGCCCCGGACGCGCTCTCGCGCGAGAGCATGATCGACGCCGTCAAGGACGGCCATCCCGGCACCGCCATGCGCGGCTTCGACGGCATCTTGCAACCGGCCGAGATGGCCGCCGTGGTCGACTTCGTGCGGCGCGAATTCATGACCGACAAGGCGCCCAACACGCGCTACCACACGCTCGAGAACGGCTGGCCGGACCACGCCCGCTACGCCGCCGCCTTCCCGTTCGCCACCGGCAAGCTGGCGCTCGACACCCCGGCCGAGAACCTGACGCCGGGCGAGCGCGCCGGCCGCGGCCTATTCATGTCCAGCTGCATCAGCTGCCACGACCGGGCCAAGGTCAGCGCCGAGGGCGCGGCGTGGGAGGCGCGCCCGCTGTCCTACCCGCGCAACGGCTTCGCCCCCGGCGACAACACCTACACCCCCGGCCGGGGCGCCCCACCGCGAAGCGTCGCCCGACCCGACGCCGTCACCAGCGCCACCCCCTACCACCTGCACGACCAGGCGCCGCCGCTATCGAACCCGACGCCCCGGGAACGCCGCGGCGAAACCCTGTTCCAGCAGAACTGCGCCTTTTGCCACGCCGCCGACGGCACCGGGCGCAACTGGATCGGCAGCTTCCTCGAACCGCATCCGCGCGACCTGACCGCCGACGCCGCCATGGCGACGATGACGCGCGCCCGCCTGGCCGGCGCGATCCGCGACGGTTTGCCCGACACCTCGATGCCGGCCTGGAAGTCGGTGCTCACGCCGGCCGAGATCGACGCCCTGGTGGCCTACATCGACCGCGCCTTCCATAAGCTGGCGCCGTAGGAGTTGCCCGGACCGAGGCCGGCAAGTCCGGTCCGGCGCGCCGAATTCCCATCCCTGGAAAAATTCCCGCCCTTTATCGAAAATGAGAATCGAGGTTTTCCGCGGCGGCCCCGGCGAACTCCCCCACGCTTGGCGCGCATTTTGCTTTACACCTGTGACGGGCCATTATCTCATCGCCAGTTTGCGTCATTTTTTTACACCCACGGAGCTACAAATATGAAAACCAGCATCATCAGTGCCGTCTTCGCAACATCGTTCCTGATCGCAGGCTCGGCCCAAGCCGGCGGCAAAGAAGTGTATGAAGCCACCTGCGCGGCCTGCCACGCGTCCGGCGCCGCCGGCGCCCCTAAACTGGGTGACAAGGCCGCCTGGGCTGCCCGCATCGGCACCGGCGCCGCCGCGATGCAAGCGGCCGCGCTCAAAGGCAAGGGCGTCATGCCACCGAAGGGCGGCAACGCCGGCCTGTCGGACGCCGACGTGATCGCCGCCGTCGACTACATGGTCGCGCAATCGAAATAAACGCCGCGCACCAGCTTGACCAGGCGCGCGGCCCGTCCGCGCGCCCAGGAGCTGGCCGGACTTGGAACCCCCGATCCGCCAGCTTCCGGCGCAATCGCCGTCCCGCCGCGCCCTCCCCGGCCGGACCGCATCGCCGATTGCTGCCACGAGAACCTGCCGCCCACAAGGACCACGGACGCGGTCCGGCTGCAAATTCCCAAATACAACATCCTCCGCCCCGGCCTTGCGGAATGTCATATACTAATTTTTGCGCGACCCATACTGCCCACGGCAGCCGTCGACTCACCGCCCACCGTCGGGAAGGCCGTTTTGATGAAGCAAACCGCAACAGGCACTGTCGGCGACGAATCCCGTCTCCAATTCCGTCTGCGCGCCTATAGCGCGCTGGCGTTTCTGGCCACCTTGGCCATCTGCGTGGCCTGCGCGTTCGTCGGCTGGCGCGCGATTTTGCTGTATGAACAAAAGGCGGCCGAAGTGATCGCCGCCAACCAGGGCTCGGTGCTGCAAGACCACCTGAACCGCTCGCTGTCGGCGACCTACGCGCTGGCCTCGGTGCTGCGCCACGGCAAGGGCAACATCGCCCATTTCGACACGCTGGCGCAGGAGATGCTCAAGATCTACAGCGGCATCAGCAGCTTGCAACTGGCCAAGGGCGGCGTGATCACCGAGGTGGTGCCGCTGGCCGGCAACGAAAAAGCGCTCGGCCACGACCTGCTGCAAGACCCGGCCCGCAACAAGGAGGCCTTTCTGGCGATCGACACCCACAAGCTGACGCTGGCCGGCCCCTTCGACCTGGTGCAGGGCGGCTTGGCGGTGATCGGCCGGCTGCCGGTGTTCCTGCCCGACGAGTTCGGCGCCGACCAGTTCTGGGGCTTCGCCACCGCGCTGATCCGGATTCCCGAATTCCTGGTCACCAGCAACCTGCCGCGGCTGATCGAATCGGGCTACGATTATCAGCTCGCCTTCATCCATCCCGATACCCGCCAGGCGCGGGTGTTCGCCGGCTCGCGCCAGGGCGAGCTGCCGAGCCCGGTGATCCAGACCATCGACGTGCCCAACGGCAAATGGTTCCTCAGCATCGCGCCCAGGAACGGCTGGGTCCACCCGTCCCTGTTCGGCGCCGCCGCCGCGGTGGCGCTGTTGATCGCCACCTTCGTCGCCTCGGTCACCCGCACCGTCTTGCAGCAGCCGATCCTGCTGCGGCGCGAAGTGGCCGCGCGCACCGAGGAGCTGGCGCACACCAACCGCGGCCTGAAGCAGGAAATCATCGAACGCGAGCGGGCGCGCCAGGCGGCGGCCCAGATCACCCGCCTGTACAACGTGCTCAGCCATACCAACAGCAGCATCGCCAGGATCGGCAGCCGCCATCAGTTGTTGCAGGAAATCTGCCACGCGACGGTCGAATACGGCGGCTTTCCGCTGGTGAAGATCGGCCTGCTCGACGAGCCCGGCGGCGACATGGAGTGGCTCACCCAAAGCGGCCAGCACGTGGTCCTGCCGCAGTGCGACGGCGCGCGCTGCCAGGCGCTGGCGTGCGACAACGCCATGCCCGGCCTGCGCATGGTCGTGTGCAGCCGGGTGCAGCACGAGCACGAGCCGTCCGCGCCGACTTGCCGCGAGGCGCAGGCGGCCGGCTTCTCGTCCCATGTGATGCTGCAAATTAAGGTCGGCGCGCGCGTGGCCGGGGTGTTCAGCGTGTACGCCTACGAGGCCAACTTCTTCGACTCGGCCCAGCTGCGCCTGCTGCAAGAGATGAGCGACGACATCGGCTTCGCGCTCGACCAGATCGAGCGCGGCGCGCGCGGCGAAGCGGGGCCGGCGCTGATCGGCTCGGCCCAGCTCTAGGAGGCTGTCGGGCTAGGAGTCTGTCGGACTTAGGCTCGTCGGCTGCAAAAATACCTGGACGGTCCATATTTCGCCGTTTTCTCGGCCAATAGCTCGCTATTGGCACTGCGAAACCGTCAAAATCTGGCCTCGCCCAGCTATTTTTTCGCTT
>JACMLV010000755.1 GCA_014379395.1 Burkholderiaceae bacterium | reverse complement strand
TTGGGACCTGCCGCTGCGCGGGGCGAGGCGAAGGCGCTGGCCGGCTTGGCCGGGGCGGCCTTGCCCGATGATGCGGCGCGCATGGTGCGGGCGCAACTGTTGCTGGCCTTGCGCTTGCAACCGGCGCTGTGCCAGCAGGCCGACACACTGATTCGGGGCGCTCAGGCGCCAGTCGGGCTTGTTGCCTGAGTCCGCCGCCCCCGCTGATCCGGCCGGCCGCTTGGGTTTTGGCGGGGCGCCCGCGCCCGGCGGCCGCGTATTGAGCCGGGTCAACTTTCCTGAAAATAAGATGCATTTCCTAATTATAGGAATGTCATCGGCGAATTCGATTGCCTAATGGAAAACTGCGCGCGCCGTTGCGCCCCGTGGAAAACGCGCCGCGTCGATTTGCAGAGCATAGAGACAAGTTTGATGTCTGCATTGCAATATAAAATGCGCAATCCCAGTGCGCCGGCCAACGCCAGGCACCGTTATTGCTTATACGTCTTCCATCGTGTCCCACTTTACGAGAGAAGAAAAATGACCAAGTTGCTCCATTTGATTTTTGTGAAAAACATGTGGGTCCTGCCCATCGGCAGCGCCGTCGCCATTATGTTCATGACGACATTTTTACTGGAGTCGGACAGCAGCTTGCTGTTGGAGGGGCGCGAGAACAAGGCCCGCGAAGCGATTCAGGCGGCCTATACCTTGGCGGCCAAATATGAGGGTCCGGCCCCGGCCGCGCCGAGCGCCGAGGCGTACGCCAAATTGTCGAGCACGGCCCAATAAACGGGCGCCGCGGCGCTTCATGTAAGGCAAGTTTTCTGGTAACATCACGCCCCTTTATCATCTGAAGGGGCGACATGGCCAACGCTTGCGGCGTCGATTTCGGCACCTCCAATTCCACCGTGGGCTGGGTGCGGCCGAACCTGCCGACCATGCTCGCGCTAGAAGACGGCAAGACGACCTTGCCCTCGGTGGTGTTCTTCAACGCCGAGGACGAGGAGGTGAGCTACGGGCGCGCCGGGCTGGCGGCCTACCTGGCCGGCTACGAGGGGCGCCTGATGCGCTCGCTCAAGAGCTTGCTGGGCACCAGCCTGATCGACGGGCAGACCGAGGTCGGCGGACGCGCCTTGCCGTTTCGCCTGCTGCTCGCGCAATTCATCGGCGAACTCAAGCGCCGCGCCGAACTGGCCGCCGGACGCGAATTCACCAGCGCGGTGTTTGGCCGGCCGGTGTTCTTCATCGACGACAGCAGCAGCGCCGACCGCCTCGCCGAGGACACGCTGGCCGCCGTGGCCCGCTCGGTCGGCTTCAAGGACATCGCCTTCCAGTTCGAACCGATCGCCGCCGCGTTCGACTATGAGTCCCAGATCGGACGCGAAGAATTGGTCCTGATCGCCGACATCGGCGGCGGCACCTCCGACTTTTCCCTGGTGCGCCTGGCGCCCGAGCGGGTGCGCAACAGCGAGCGCCGCGACGACATCCTGGCCACCGGCGGCGTGCACATCGGCGGCACCGATTTCGACAAATATCTCAGCCTGTCGTCGGTGATGCCGCTGTTTGGCTATGGCAGCCGACTCAACAACGGCAGCGAGGTCCCGTCGAGTTATTACTTCAACCTCGCCACCTGGCACACCATCAATCTCGCCTACACCAAGAAGATCTGGGTCCAGCTGGCCGACGTCTGCCGCGACGCGCGCGAGGCGGCCAAGATGGCCCGCCTGCAAGACTTGATCGAGCAGCGCGCCGGGCACTGGCTGGCGATGCAGGTCGAACAGGGCAAGATCGGCTTGTCCGACGCCGCCGAGGTCCGGTTGGAACTCGACCGCATCGCGCCGCCGGAGACGCTGGTGCTGCGGCGCGAACAGTTCGACGCCGCCATCGGCCACCTGTGCGGCTCGGTCGAGCAGACGGTGCTGAACCTGCTGCGCGACGCCGGCGTGCGGCCCGACCAGGTCGACACCGTGTTCTTCACCGGGGGCTCGAGCGGGGTGCGCCTGCTGCGCGAAAAAATCGGCGCCGTGGTGCCCGGCGCGCGCCGCGTCGAGGGCGACTTGTTCGGCAGCATCGGCGCCGGCCTGGCGCTCGATGCCGTGCGCAAATTCGGCTAGCCGTCATGCAATTCGAGTCATTACCACCCAACGAGGACCTGATGCAAGTGCGCGGGCAAGCGATCGTCATGATCGACTTTGAAACAACCGGGCTCTCGCCCGACATGGGCGACCGCGTCACCGAGGTGGCGGCGCTGCGCATCGTCGACGGCCGCGTGGTCGATCGCTATGTCTCGCTGATCAATTGCGCGGTGCGCATCCCTTCCTTCATCACCGGCTTGACCGGGATCACGCAGGCGATGGTCGATGGCGCGCCGCCGGTCGCGCAGGTGCTGCCGCGGCTGCTCGACTTCATCGGCGGCGACGCCCTGGCGGCGCACAACGCCAGTTTCGACGAAAAATTCCTGCGCGCCGAGAGCGCGCGGCTCGGCCTGGCGCCCGCGCACCAAGGGCTGGTTTGCTCGCTCAAGCTGTCGCGCCGCGTGTTTCCCGGCTTGGCCAGCTATAAGCTCGGCACGCTGTCGAACCAGCTCGGCATTCAATTCAAGAGCGCGGCGCACCGGGCCGAGTCGGACGCGGAGGTGGCGGCCCAGGTGCTGATCCACATCGGCCGGCATCTGGGCAGCGCCTATGGCATCGGCACGGTTGATTCCGATCTTCTGGTGGCGGTGAACCGCCTGAGCGCCGCCAAGGTGCCGCAATTTTTGCAAAAGCGGGCGTTGGCCGACCCGCGCGGGATATAAACGCTGAAATCTACCCTGCCCGCCCGGGCAGGCGAGCGCGGCAAACAGATGGCATTTTATTATTATTTGAGGACGGTCAAGCGCCTCCGTTGAACCAAATATTATACTTAACACAACATATTCATATGTGTTCTTAAGTGCCGGACTCCGCTTTGCGGGATTTGATGTCCGGTTAATCTTGGTTGCAATGCCGGAGGTGCGATGAATCACCGTCAGATTGCCAGGGACAATTACCAGACGTATATATGGTTTCGCTCGGCGGCCGAGCAGGGCGATGCTTACGCCCAGTTCAATCTCGGGTTGATGTACAAGAAGGGCGACAGTATCGCCGTCGACCATGAGCGCGCGTTTGCGTGGATACGCCAGGCGGCGATGCAGGGTCTGGCGTTCGCCCAGAATCACCTCGGCGCCATGTATTACCACGGGCGCGGCGTCACCCAGAGCGATGCCGACGCGGTGTTCTGGTTTCGCCGCGCCGCCACCCAAGGGGACGCCTCCGCCCAGCAAAACCTCGGCCAGATGTACCGCAAGGGACGCGGCGTACCGCAAAGCGACGAGCTGGCCCTGGCCTGGTTTTATCGCGCCTCCGAACAAGGCGTCGCCAGCGCCCAGTCGCTGCTGGGCGAGGCCTATGCCAACGCCCTGGGCGTCAAGCGCAACGATGCGATGGCGCTGGCCTGGTTCCGCAAGGCGGCGCTGCAGGGCGATCCGGCCGCCCAGCTCAACCTGGGCCTGTTGTATCGGCGCGGCCAGGGCGTGGCGCAAAGCGACGTGCAGGCGCTGGCCTGGTTTCGCCAGGCGGCCGCGCAAGGCGTGGCGGCGGCCCAGCGCCAGGTCGGCGTGGCCTATGC
>JACMLV010000754.1 GCA_014379395.1 Burkholderiaceae bacterium | reverse complement strand
CTGCGGATCCAACCTCGAAGTCACCGGTCTCTCTCCCATCGAGCTCGATCTCGCCGCTGAAGACGACGACGATGATGACGACGACGAAGAGGACGATGCGGAGGCCGACGGCAGCCGGTGCAGCGCGTGCACCAGCGCGTCGCTGCCGGTCAGCGCCACCGCCACCAGATCGGCCTGCAGCTCCATCTCGCGCGACAGGGCGCGCTGCATCAACAGCACCAGGCCGAAGGCCGGCTCCATCAGCGCGCGGATCGACCAGATCAGCAGGCGCAGCGGGGCCAGCGCCATCTTCAGGCCGGCGTCGGCCTGGCCGAGGCGCGCCAGCGTGTCGTCGAATTTGTCGCGCCGCGCCAGCAACTGGCAGGCGATCTGCTGCGCCACGCAGACCCAGCGCCCGAGCGCCATCGAACGCTGGGCGAAATGACCGAATTCGTGCGCCAGCACCGCGCGCAGCTCGCCCAGCGAGAGCGCGTTGACCAGGGCCAGGCCGATTTCGAGGTTCTTCGGCGGGGCGATGAACAAGGTGGACAGGGACAGCTCGTAAAACACCGCCGCGTTCACGCGCGCCGACACGAACACCTTGTGCGGGCGCGGCGCGCCGGCCGCGTCGGCCAGCTCGTGCAGGAAGCGGAACAACCGCGGCTGCTGTTCCGGCGTCACTTCCAGCAAGCCCTCCGGGCTGACCGGACGGATCGAAAACAACGCCTTCAGCATGAAGGCGGCCAGCAACAGCGCGCAGGCCGCCAGGCTATACGAGGCCAGCCCGGAAGGTTTGCCAAGTTCGGCGTGCGCAACCAGCCGCCAGGCGCTGAGCAAGAACGCGCCGGCCAGGCCGAAATACAACATGACGAAGGCGAACAGGCAAATCGCCGCCAGCGCGGCGCGGCTGCGGTAGGCGGCGCGCGGCTGGCGCAGTCCGGCAAGCAGTTCGGCCGCTGGCGCGGCGTGGATGGCATCGATGATTGGCCCCTCAGAGATCGCGCCGCGGCAGGCGGCGCATCCGGAAAAAGATCGGCGAAGCGGGGCCATTTGCGCAAAAGCAAGCCCGGCACGAAGCGCTATCGTGCCGTCAGCGGGGGCGCGACGAGTTGCGTTCAGACAAGAGTTGGAGGGAAATTATGCTTGGCAGCAATAACCTGCCGGGCCGCGCCGCGGGTGGCGGCAATCGGTGCGCACCGGGATGCGGCGGGGCAAATCGCCCGCCGCATCCGGCGCGGTTTAGAAGCTCGACAATTAAGCCGAGCGCGCCGCGCCGCCCGGCGCGGCCGTGTCGAAGGCTGCCAAGAGGGCCGCTTCCTTGGCCTTGGCGGCGGCCAGGTTGCGCTCCTTGATATGGCCGTAGCCGCGGATCTCCTCCGGAATGCTGGCGATCGCCACCGCCTGCGTCAGGTTGTCCAAAGAGAGGCGCCCGAGCAGGCCGCCCACGCTTTCCCGGTAGGCGTCGATCAGCGCGCGCTCGCCCTGGCGCTCCCGCGTGTAGCCGAAGACGTCGAACACGCCGCCGCGCAAGCCCTTCAGCTTGGCCAGCACGCCGAACGCCTTGACGATCCACGGCCCGTATTCGCGCTTGACCAGGTGGCCGTTGGCGTCGCGCCGCGCCAGCAGCGGCGGCGCCAGGTGGACTTTCACCTTCACGTCACCCTCGAACATGGCGTCGATCTTGGCCCGGAACGCCGGATCGGCGTGCAGGCGCGCCACCTCGTACTCGTCCTTGTACGCCATCAGCTTGTACAGATAGCGCGCCACCGCCTCGCTCAGGCGCAGCTGCTTGCTGCCGAGCTCACTCTCGCGCGCCCGCACCCGCCCGACGAAGGCCCGATACCGCTCCGCATAGGCGGTGTTCTGGTAGGCGGTCAGCAGTTCGACGCGGCGCTTGACGATCTCGTCGAGCGATTGCCGGCGCTTGAATTCGACCACCTGCGCCGGCGCCGCCAGGCGCAGCACGGCGACCGGATCGTGCGCCGCCACGCGGCCCCAGCGGAACGCGGTCTGGTTGAACTCGACGGCGATGCCGTTCAACTCGATGGCCCGCATGATGGCCGCCTCGCCCAGCGGCACGCGGCCCTTTTGCCAGGCGTAGCCGAGCATCAGCATGTTGGTGGCGATCGAGTCGCCCATCAGGCTGGTGGCGATGCGGCCGGCGTCGATGAAGGCGACGCCGCCGGCGCCGCAGGCCTGCTCGATGTCGCGCCGCGTGCCGGCCTCGGGGAATTGCCAGTCCGGGTCGCGCACGAAGGCGGCGGTCGAGGCGGCGGTCGAGTTGATCGCGGCAAAAGTGCGCCCCTCGCCCATGCGCGAGAGCGCGTCGCGGCTGGCGGCGACGATCAGGTCGCAGCCCAGCACCAGGTCGGCCGCGCCGGTGCCGACCCGGGTCGAGTGGATCTCGCCCTGGCGCTCGGCCAGGCGCACGTGCGACATCACCGGCCCGCCCTTTTGCGCCAGGCCGCTCATGTCGAGCACCGTGCAGCCCTTGCCCTCGATATGCGCGGCCATCGCCAGGATTTCGCCGACCGTGACGACGCCGGTGCCGCCGATGCCGGTGATCAGGATGCCGTACGGCTCGACGCAGGGCGGCAGCCGCGGCGCCGGCGGCGGGTTGATGTCCGGGCTGAGGGCGGCGCTCTTCTTCGGCTTTCTCAGCGCGCCGCCCTCGACCGTCACGAAGCTCGGGCAGAACCCGTTCACGCAGGAGTAATCCTTGTTGCACGAGGATTGGTTGATCTGGCGCTTGCGCCCCAATTCGGTTTCCAGCGGCTCGACCGACAGACAGTTCGACTGCACGCTGCAATCGCCGCAGCCCTCGCACACGGCCTCGTTGATGACGACGCGCTTGGCCGGGTCGGGGTAGGCGCCGTGTTTCCGGCGCCGGCGTTTCTCGGCCGCGCAGGTCTGGTCGTAAATCATGGCCGACACGCCGCTCTTCTCGCGCAGTTCGCGCTGCACCGCATCGAGCTCGCTGCGGTGGCGCACCGTCACGCCGGGCGCCCAGCCGTAGTCGGCCGGATATTTGTCCGGCTCGTCGGTGACGACGATAATCGGGTTGACGCCCTCGGCGGCGATCTGGCGCGAGATCAGCGCCGGCGACAGCGGGCCGTCGAAGTGCTGGCCGCCGGTCATCGCGACGGCGTCGTTGAACAGGATCTTGTAGGTGATGTTGACGCCGGCCGACACCGCCGCGCGGATCGCCAGTATCCCGGAATGGAAATAAGTGCCGTCGCCGAGGTTGGCGAAGACGTGTTTTTCATCGGTGAAGGGTGCCGCGCCGACCCAGGTCACGCCCTCGCCGCCCATCTGGGTGACGGTGGTGGTCGAGCGGTCCATCCACAGCGCCATGTAGTGGCAGCCGATGCCGGCCAGCGCGCGGCTGCCCTCGGGCACCTTGGTCGAGGTGTTGTGCGGACAGCCGGAACAGAAAAACGGCGTGCGGTCCTTGCTCGGATCGGGCCGCGCCGTGCCTTTGAGGACGCTTTCCTTCGCCTCCAGATAGGCGATGCGCTCGCGCACGCGCTGTTCGACCGGATGCCCGGCGTAGTAGCGCGAGATGCGGCTGGCGATGGCGCGCGCGATCAGCGCCGGATTCAATTCATAGGTGGCCGGCAGCAGCCAGTCGCCGTGGCCGCTGCGGTGCTCGTTACTCCACTCGCCGGTGTCGTCGAACTTGCCGACCACGCGCGGCCGCTCGCCGTCCTTCAGGTTGTAGAGCTCTTCCTTCAAGGCGTATTCGAGGATCTGGCGCTTTTCCTCGACCACCAGGATTTCGTCGAGGCCCTTGGCGAAGCGCTGCACGCCGTCCGCCTCGAGCGGCCAGGTCATGCCGATCTTGTAGAGGCGGATGCCGATTTCCCGCGCCACCCGCTCGTCGATGCCGAGGTCGGCCAGCGCCTGGCGCGTGTCGAGGTAGGACTTGCCGGCGGTGATGATGCCGATGCGCGCGTGCGGGCTGTCCCAGATGATCTTATTGAGCCCGTTGGCGCGCGCGTAGGCCAGCGCCGCGTACCACTTGTAGCTGTTCATGCGCGCTTCCTGATCGAGCACGGCGTCCGGAAAGCGGATGTTCAGGCCGCCATCCGGCAGCTCGAAGTCGTCCGGCGTGACGATTTGCACGCGCTGCGGGTCGAACTCGACCACCGCGCCGGACTCGATGATGTCGGTGACGCACTTCATCGACACCCACAGCCCGGTGTAGCGGCTCATGGCCCAGGCGTGCAGGCCGTAGTCGAGGTATTCCTGCACCGAGGCCGGATACAGCACCGGGATGCCGCAGGCGTTCAGGATATGGTCGCTCTGGTGCGCGGTGGTCGACGACTTGGCGGCGTGGTCGTCGCCGGCCAGCACCAGCACGCCGCCGTGGCGCGCGCTGCCGGCGAAGTTGGCGTGCTTGAAGACGTCGCCGCAGCGGTCCACGCCCGGCCCTTTGCCGTACCACATCGCGAACACGCCGTCGTAGCGCGCGCCCTCGAACAGGTTGGTTTGCTGGGTGCCCCAGCAGGCGGTGGCGGCGAGGTCTTCGTTCAGGCCGGGATGGAATTTGACGTGGTGCCGTTCAAGGTGCTTGGCGGCCTTGAGCGCGGTGGTGTCGACGCTGGTCACCGGCGAGCCGCGGTAGCCGGTGATGTAGCCGGCGGTGTTCAAGCCGGCCTGCACGTCGCGTTCGCGCTGGAGCATCGGCAGCCGGATCAGCGCCTGGGTGCCGGTCATGAAGGCGCGGCCGCCGTCCAGCGTGTACTTGTCGTCGAGGGAAATTCGGTTCTCGGGCTGGCTTGACTCCAGCTGCGAACCGGTCAGGGGTGCATTCATCGCATTGTCTCCATATTTTCGTGTGCGGGCGCGTCAAGGCGGATCTGCCTTGCGCATCACCGGCCAGCCTTGTGGGCCGGACGGCGCGGAAAATCAATCTCCGCGAGTAGATTAGCACAAGCGGCGGCGATTCCGCCGGGCCTCGCGGCGGTCTTTTCAAGCGTTGTTTTTATCCTTCGCCGGCGCCTCTTGCAGCACGCCGCGGCGGATCTGATCGAGCTCGATCGATTCGAACAGCGCGCGGAAATTGCCCTCGCCGAAGCCCTGGTCGCCCTTGCGCTCGATGATCTCGAAAAAGATCGGCCCGACCGCCGTCTGCGTGAAAATTTGCAGCAGCAATTCGCGCCCGGCATCCGACTCGGCCGCGCTGTGGCCGTCGATCAGGATGCGCAGGCGGCGCAACGCCTCGAGCGGTTCGCCGTGGCCCGGCAGGCGCCGCTCGATCAACTCGTAATACGCCTCGGGCGTATCCTGGAACGCCACCCCGGCCGCGCGCAGCGCCACCACCGAGCGGTAGATGTCGGCGCTGCCGAGCGCGATGTGCTGGATGCCCTCGCCGTGGTACTGGTCGAGGTATTCGGCGATCTGCGACTTGTCGTCGGACGACTCGTTGATCGGGATGCGGATCTTGCCGCACGGCGAAGTCATCGCCTTCGACTTCAGGCCGGTGAGGCGGCCTTCGATGTCGAAGTAGCGCATCTCGCGGAAATTGAACAGCGTGGAATAGAAGTCGGCCCATTCGCGCATGCGGCCGCGGTGCACGTTGTGGGTCAGGTGGTCGATGTAGGTCAGGCCGTGGCCGGCCGGGTCCGGCCGCGCGCCGGGGATGGCGGCGAAATGGACGTCGTTGATGCTGATGTCGCCGATCGCGCCCGGCGGCGTCGCGCCGCCCGCGCCGGCGCCCTTGCCGCGCCAGCGG
>JACMLV010000753.1 GCA_014379395.1 Burkholderiaceae bacterium | reverse complement strand
GCCGGAAACCGAGAAAATGAAACTGCTGGAGCGGGTCAAGTCGTCCTTTTCCAAGCACGCCTATATCGGCAATATAGAAATCATTCCGACCCAATATCTGCGGTCGGGTGGCGGCTTCACCAATCTCGAGCAGGTCGCCCGGATGTTCAACGTCGAGGTGGTCGCGCTGCTTTCCTATGACCAGGTGCAGTTCAACGACAGCAACGCGCTGTCGGTGCTGTACTGGACCATCATCGGCGCCTACGTCATCAAGGGCGACAAGTACGACATCCAGACCATGGTGGACGCTTCGGTTTTCGACGTCGCCAGCCGCAAGCTGCTGTTCCGCGCGCCCGGCACCAGCCAGGTCAAGGGCAACGCCACCTTGGTTGGTTTCGGCGAGCAGTCGCGCACGGCCAAGGTCGATGGCTATCAGCAGGCGGTCGACCAGCTCGTTCCGCAGTTGCAGGCGCAACTCGATGGTTTTCGCGAGCGCATCAAGACCGACGCCAATTTCAAAGTCGAGAACAAGGCCGGCTATAGCGGCGGCGGCAGTTTCGGCTGGCTTGGCGTGTTGATGGCGCTCGGACTGGCGCTGCTCGGCTATGGCAAACGCCGCGCCGCGTGATGTTCCGCGCGTTGCCGCCGGCGTAGCGCTGGCGTGCATCGGGTTGGCGTTGTGCCCGCCGGCCGTGAACGCCTGGCTCGCCTATGATCGCCAGGCGATCCTCGCCGGCCAAGTCTGGCGGCTGTGGAGCGCCCATCTGGTGCACTTTTCCGTTCAGCACGCGCTGGCCGACGCGCTTGTCTTTTTTCTTCTCGCAGCCTTGGCCGAACGGCAAATCGGGGCGCGCCGGCTTGGCGTTTGCATGGCGCTCGGTGCGCCGCTCATTTCGGCGGGGCTGTTGCTGACGGCGCCGAATTTGGCGTATTACAGGGGGGCGTCGGGGATCGCGGTGACGGTGGCGGTCCTGGCCGGCGCTTCGTTGTGGCGCGTGCAGCCCGCGCGCCGAGGCGTGCTGCTTCTGCTGGCGGCGATTTTCTTGATCAAGACGGCGTGCGAGGCGTTCGGGGTCGCCAGCGCTCTGGCGAACCTTCCGCCCGATGTCGTGGTGGCTTGGCAGGCGCATGCGTTGGGCGCCGCATGGGGATTGCTCACTGCCATGTCTTGCCGCTGTCCGGATTCTGAAGCCGGCGAACGGGGCATGTTCAATCGATCAGCGCGGTTTTGAGCGCAGCTGAGATGGCACCAGCCGGCCCGATTGCCGAGGCCGGCCGGCGCGTGTGAATCGGCGGGGATCCGAGCGCGGGAATTTTTCCCGGGAAGCGCGGGAGTTTTTCCGGCTTCCACCCGGGGCATCCCCGATACAATCTTTCCTCATCGATCGACGCGCGAGCGCGTTGCATCGTTAAAAATAAAAACTGAAATGGGGACGTATCAAATGCAATCTGAATTCGAATGTGGCCGCCGGCCGGCCGGTCCGGCGCTGTCGACCATGGCGTTGGCGCTGATGTCGTTGTGGCAGGCCTCGATCGCCCAGGCGGCCGGGGCGGACGCGCCGGACATGCCGGTGGTCGTGGT
>JACMLV010000752.1 GCA_014379395.1 Burkholderiaceae bacterium | reverse complement strand
CTCCCGCCAACGCCGTCGCCGCCGCTCCCGCCGCGCCGGCCGCCGCGTCCAAGAACGCCAACTAATCAGGAGCACTTCAATGGCACGTTTTTTCATTGACCGGCCGATCTTCGCCTGGGTCATCGCGATTGTGATCATGCTGGCCGGCGGCATCGCGCTGCTTGGCCTGCCGGTCTCGCAATACCCGCCGATCGCGCCGCCGTCGATCTCGATCAGCGGCACCTATCCGGGCGCCTCGGCCAAGACGGTCGAAGACGCCGTCACCCAGGTCATCGAGCAGAAGATGAAGGGCATCGACGGCTTGCGCTACATGTCCTCGACCAGCGATTCGACCGGCAACATCGGCATCACGCTGACCTTCACCAACAGCACCAACCCCGACATCGCCCAGGTGCAGGTGCAAAACAAGCTGCAACTGGCGACGCCGCTGCTGCCGGCCGAAGTGACCAAGCAGGGCCTGGTGGTGTCGAAGGCGACCAAGAACTTCCTGATGGTGATCGGCTTCGTGTCCGAGAACGGCGCGATGAACCGCACCGACTTGAGCGACTACGTGGCCGCCAACGTGCTCGATCCGCTCAGCCGCGTCAAGGGCGTGGGCGACGTCACCCTGTTCGGTTCGCAGTACGCGATGCGCATCTGGCTCGACCCGGCCAAGCTGCAAAGCTATCAACTGACGCCGTCCGACGTGGCGGCCGCCGTCTCGGCGCAAAACACCGAGGTGTCGGCCGGTGAACTGGGCGGCGCGCCCGCCGTGCCGGGCCAGCAGCTCAACGCCACCGTCTCGGCCCAGAGCCGCCTGCAAACGGCCGAGCAGTTCGGCGCCATCCTGCTGAAAACCAGCGCCAACGGCGCCGCCGTGCACCTGAAGGACGTCGCCCGGATGGAACTCGGCGGCGAGAACTACAGCGTCGACGCGCGCTTCAACGGCAAGCCTGCGGCCGGCATCGCCATCAAGCTCGCCACCGGCGCCAACGCGCTCGACACGGCCGAAGCCGTCAACGACAAGATCGCCCAGCTCGGCAAGCAGTTCCCCGAGGGGATGAAGGCGGTGGTCGCCTTCGACACCACGCCGTTCGTCAAGCTCTCGATCCACGAGGTGGTCAAGACCCTGGCCGAGGCGATCGTGCTGGTGTTCCTGGTGATGTACCTGTTCCTGCAAAACTTCCGCGCCACCCTGATCCCGACCCTGGCCGTGCCGGTGGTCCTGCTCGGCACCTTCGCGGTGTTGTCGGCGCTCGGCTATTCGATCAACACGCTCACCATGTTCGCGATGGTGCTGGCGATCGGCCTGCTGGTCGACGACGCCATCGTGGTGGTCGAGAACGTCGAGCGCGTCATGAGCGAGGAGGGCCTCTCGCCCAAGGAGGCGACCTACAAGTCGATGCGGCAGATCACCGGCGCGCTGGTCGGCATCGCGCTGGTGCTGGCGGCGGTGTTCGTGCCGATGGCGTTCTTCAGTGGCTCGACCGGCGTGATCTACCGCCAGTTCTCGGTCACCATCGTCTCGGCGATGGTCTTGTCGGTGATCGTCGCGCTGGTCTTCACGCCGGCCCTGTGCGCCACCTTCCTGACCCCGGTCGAGCAGGGCCACCACGCCAGCAACAGCGGCTTTTTCGGCTGGTTCAACCGCAGCTTCGAGCGCGGCAGCAGTTCTTATCAAGGCTGGGTCGGCGCCATGCTCAGCCGCGGCAAACGCTCGATGCTGATGTACGCGCTGCTGCTCGCCGCGCTGGCGGTGATCTTCATGCGCCTGCCGACTTCCTTCCTGCCGGCCGAGGATCAGGGCGTGCTGTTCTCCCAGATCCAGCTGCCGACCGGCGCCACGCAGGAGCGCACGCTGAAGGTGCTGGAACAGGTCGAGCATCACTTCCTCGTCAATGAAAAGGACGCCGTGTCGTCGCTGTTCACGGTGTCGGGCTTCAGCTTCGGCGGCCGCGGCCAGAACGTCGGCCTGGCTTTCGTGCGCCTCAAGGACTGGGAAGAGCGCAAGAGCGCCGCGCTGCGCGCGCCGGCCATCGTCGGCCGCGCGATGGGCGCCTTCTCGCAGATCAAGGACGCGATGGTGTTCGCCTTCGCGCCACCGGCCGTGCTCGAACTGGGCAACGCCAGCGGCTTCGACTTGCAGCTGCAAGACACCGGCGGCGTCGGCCACGAAGCCCTGATGGCGGCGCGCAACCAGCTGCTCGGCATGGCCTCGAAAAGCCCGCTGCTGATGGGCGTGCGCCCGAACGGCCAGGACGACACGCCGGAATACAAAGTCACCATCGACCAGCAAAAGGCGGCCGCGCTCGGCCTCTCGCTGGCCGAGGTGAACAAGACGCTCAGCATCGGCTGGGGCAGTAGCTACATCAACGACTTCGTCGACCGCGGCCGCGTCAAAAAAGTCTTCATGCAGGGCCAGGCCGACGCGCGCATGGTGCCGGAAGACCTCGGTAAATGGTTCGTGCGTAATGCAGACGGCGCGATGGTGCCGCTGTCGGCCTTCTCGTCCGGGCACTGGAGCTACGCCTCGCCGCGCCTGGAACGCTACAACGGCCTGTCCTCGGTCGAGGTGCTCGGCATGCCGGCGCCCGGCCAGAGCTCCGGCGCGGCGATGGCCGAAATCGAAAAGCTGGCCGCGCAACTGCCGCCGGGGATCGGCTACGAATGGACCGGCGTCTCCACCGAGGAACGCGAATCCGGCTCGCAGACCACCCAGCTGTACGTGCTCTCGCTGCTGATCGTGTTCCTCTGCCTCGCCGCGCTGTACGAGAGCTGGTCGATCCCGTTCTCGGTGCTGCTGGTGGTGCCGCTCGGCGTGCTCGGCACCGTCGCCGCGACCGCCTTCTTCAAGCTGTCGAACGACGTCTACTTCCAGGTCGCGCTGCTGACCGTGGTCGGGCTGGCGGCCAAGAACGCGATCCTGATCGTCGAATTCGCCAAGGAATTGCAGGAACACGGCGTCGAGCTGCGCGAGGCGACCCTGCGCGCGGTGCGCCTGCGCCTGCGGCCGATCCTGATGACCTCGATCGCCTTCGGGCTCGGCGTGCTGCCGCTGGCGATCAGCAGCGGCGCCGGCTCCGGCAGCCAGAACGCGATCGGCATCGGCGTGCTGGGCGGGATGCTGACGGCCACCTTCCTCGGCATCTTCTTCGTGCCGCTGTTCTTCGTGCTGGTGCGCGGCTTCTTCGCCAAGGCCGAAGTCAAGCCCGCCGCAGCGCCGGCCGTTCCGTAGGCTCACTGACATGGATACCTCGATGAAAAAAACTCTGATCGCGCTGGCCGCAACGGCGCTCCTGAGCGCGTGCAGCCTGGCGCCCGTGTACGAGCGGCCGGCCAATCCGGGACCCGCCGCTTGGCCGGCCGGGCCGGCGTACAAGGCGGTCGACGCCAACGCCGATGTCAACGCAATCGCCGCCGCCAAGCCGGCCGCCGAAATCGAATGGCGCGACTTCTTCGCCGACGCCCGGCTGCGCAAGGTGATCGAGCTGGCGCTGGCCAACAACCGCGACCTGCGCGTCTCCGCCCTCAACATAGAAAAGGCGCGCGCCCGGTACGGCATCGAGCGCGCCGCTTTGATGCCGACAATCGCCGTCTCGGGCGGCCAGAGCGCGACCCGCACGCCGGCCAACCTGAGCCAAAACGGCGAGGCGAAAATCACCCGCCAGTACAGCGCGAACCTTGGCGCGGCGGCGTATGAGCTGGACTTCTTCGGCCGCGTGCGTAGCCTTTCGGAGTCCGCCTTGCAGCAGTACCTCGGCACCGAAGAAGCGCGCCGCGCACAGCAAATCAGCCTGGTGGCCGAAGTGGCCGCCGCCTACCTGACGCTGGAAGCGGACCAGGAACGGCTGCAACTGGCGCAGGACACCTTCAAAAGCCAGCAAGCGTCGTATGAACTGAGCCAGCGCCGCTTCCAGGCCGGCGCGGCCGCCGCGCTCGACGTGTACGAGGCACAGACCAGCGTCGAGGCGGCGCGCGCCGACGTCGCCTTCTACACCGGCCAGATGGCGCTCGACCAGAACGCGCTGGCGCTGGTGGCCGGCGCCGCCGTGCCGGCGGAACTGCTGCCACAGGGGCCGCAAGGCGCCGTCAGCGCGCTGGCCGAACTGCCGGCCGGCCTGCCGTCCGAACTGCTGCAACGCCGCCCCGACGTGTTGGAGGCCGAGCGCAACCTGCGCGCGGCCAGCGCCAACATCGGCGCCGCGCGCGCCGCCTTCTTCCCGCGCATCGCCCTGACCGCGTCGGCCGGCAGCGCCAGCGACACCTTGTCCGGGCTG
>JACMLV010000751.1 GCA_014379395.1 Burkholderiaceae bacterium | reverse complement strand
CCCGTCCACGCCCCGGAGCGGACGCGGTCGGCGAACGCGGCCATGCGGTCGAGCGTGTCGTGAACGTCGGGGACGACGTTCTTCCCCTCGAAGTTGACGGTCGCCCCGCGCGGCGCCCGCAGGGCCGTGTGGAGGACGGCGCGGCCCTCGGTGACGTTGATCTTCTCGCCGCCGAACATGGCGTCGCGGCGCGCCTCGACGCCGCGCTCGCGCGCCAGATCGGCCAGCAGGCACAGCGCGTCGGCGTCGAGCCGGTTCTTCGAGTAGTCGAGCAGCAGGCCGGCGGCCTCGATCGTCATCTGGCTAAAGCGCGCCGGGTTGGCGGCGAACAATTGACGCATATTGCGTCCGGTGCAGGCGTGGTGGTGCGCTTGCAGGGCTTGGAAACGGGCGCTGGCGGTCAGCGGTGAAGTGGCGGTGTGGCGCATGGGCGGGGCGTCGTCGATGATCGGTGATGGTCGATTTTTTGGAGTTTTTTTGGAGTCGCATGGCGCAGCGGCCGGCTGGACCGGACGACCATTGCATGAACTATACATGATAGGTCGGTAATTTCACTACAGGGACGCGCCGCGGCGCGCCATTTTCCTGCGCTGTTTCATGCCCCTTTTCGGGCGGAAACGCGGCCGCTGGCGGCGGGCATTCGCGCCACTTGCGCAATCCGGGCGAAAAGTGCGCCGCTTGTGTTTTGGCGCAAAGTGTAGCAGCATGAAACGGCGCTGGCGGCGCGTCCGGGCAGGGGCAAGGGCGCACTTTTCCATGTAGTAAAATTTCATCCGGTAATCGACAAGGAAGGCCTTATGGCGTTCGATCCCCCGCTTCATCCCGTCGTGGCAGCCGTCACCGCGCGCATCGCCGGGCGCAGCGCGCCCTCGCGCGGCGCCTACCTGGCCCAGAGCGAGGCGGCGCGGGTCAAGGGCGTGCGGCGCGGCGCGCTGTCCTGCACCAACCTCGCGCACGGCTTCGCCGCCTTTCCCGCCAGCGACAAGTTGCTGCTGCGCCAGCAGCGCCAGCCGTCGCTCGCCATCGTCTCCTCGTACAACGACGTGCTGTCGGCGCACCAGCCGTTCGAGCGCTTCCCGCGGGTCATCAAGGAGGCCGCGCGCGGCGTCGGCGCGGTGGCCCAGTTCGCCGGCGGCACGCCGGCCATGTGCGACGGCGTGACCCAGGGCCAGCCCGGCATGGAGCTGTCGCTGTTTTCGCGCGACACCATCGCGATGGCCACCGCGGTGGCGCTGTCGCACAACCTGTTCGACGCCGCGCTGTGCCTCGGCATCTGCGACAAGATCGTGCCCGGCCTGCTGATCGGCGCGCTGCACTTCGGCCACCTGCCGACCATCATGGTGCCGGGCGGGCCGATGACGAGCGGCCTGGGCAACCAGGAAAAAGCCGCCATCCGCCAGCGCTACGCGCAGGGCCTGGTCTCGCGCGAGGAGTTGCTCGAGGGCGAGGCGCTGACCCGTGAGGCGGTTCGTTGTGCCTTGTCGATCACGGCGCGGCAGCGTTTCATGCCGATCGGCCGCCTGGTCGACGAACGCTGCATCGTCAACGCGATGGTCGCACTGCTCGCCACCGGCGGATCCACCAACCACCTCATCCACTGGGTCGCGGTTGCGCGGGCAGCAGGTATCCTCATTGACTGGACGGACTTTTCGGATCTCTCAGCCGCGGT
>JACMLV010000087.1 GCA_014379395.1 Burkholderiaceae bacterium | reverse complement strand
GACATATAAAATATTCCGAAGTATTCTGTTCCGCGCGAATGGAGAATTCGCGCGGGCACGCATAAAAACACGCGTCGATTCACCTGCGCCAATCCGTTCCGGGAGCGGCCGGCGGTGAATGTCCATCGGGGCGTGGCGATTGCCGTTCGAGGCGATATTCTCGCCGCTGCCGGATAAAGTCGAACGGCCAATTTGAGCAATCCATATTGCAGAGAGCAGTCATGAGCACAGCGTCAGCCCACTTCGAACGCAAGCCGTATCACTTCAAGCCGGAAACGCTCACCAATTCGGTCATCGCGCTGCCGCTGCTGGAGAAGATCAACCAGGAAAGCGCCTTCGCCAAGATGATGGAAAGGGACCATCCGGACCGTCTCGCGGACCGCAACATCGCGCTCTTCCTGTCCGAGGATTATCCCGGTGGCGCAACGGCGGCGTTGGCCGCCGTGCGCCGCTTTCTGGCGCAGGCGGTCGAGGAATTGAAGCCGCCGGCGCCGCAGAGCGTCGACGCGCCCGATCCGGCGATCGGCCGCAACGTCGCGCTCGCCTCGCTGGACGGCGCCGTGATCCGCCAACTCCTGCGCATCGACGCCACCAGCGCCGGGCACAAGGCCATCGAGCGCGTCTGGCCGGACCAATACGAGGTCATCATCGATCTGAACCTGGCCTTCGGCCCGCTCGACCAGCCCGGCCCCGGCGTCAAGCTGGGCGCCTCCGAATTCAAGCATCCCGATCCGCGCCGCGTGGCAAAGGCCTTGATCAAGAAATACATCGGGATGGCGATGAAGGCGGTGCGCGCGGCCGATGCGGACCAGGGCGTGGACGTTTATAAAACCGAACTGAGCGACCAGTACGTGTTCGCCCGGCTCGACGGCAGTGTGGTCAAGAAGCTGGTCGAGGTCGATCAGCGCGAGGCCGCCAAGCTGTCCAGGAAAATGCGCAGCGCGATCCCGGCGGTCGTCGAGCAGGCGGTCGGCCGCCACGGCGGTGCGGTGGCCGAGGCGGCGCGCACGGCGCCCAAGCTGGCGATCTCGCGCTTTCGCGCGATCCACCACATCTGGCCCGATTTCGAGCTGCACAGCTGCATCAGCCAATCGATCCGCACCGTCAAGGCCGACGCCGCCCAGCGTTCCTTCACCGCCATGGGCGACGGCATCACCTGGGCCGTGATGGACACCGGGATCGACGGCCTGCACCCGCATTTCAAGTTGCACGAGAACATAGACGTCGCCTCGCCCTATCACGCCGACTTCACCAACGCGCCCGGCGGCGCCCAGCCGTTGCAGGATGATTTCGGGCACGGCAGCCATGTCGCCGGGATCATCGCCGGCGAGGGTTCGGATTCGGCCGCGATGGATGCCATCTCCAACGAGCTCGACGAGAGCGGCAACCCGGTCGTGCGCCGGGTGCGCCTGAAGGCCATCAGCGGCATGGCGCCCAAGTGCAAGCTGGTCAGCCTGAAGGTGCTCGACCAGTTCGGCATGGGCAAGGCCAGCAACGTGATCGCCGCGATCGCCCACGTCCAGCTGCTCAACGGCCACGGGCGCGACCTGAAGATCCACGGCGTCAACCTGAGCCTTGGCCACTCGTTCGACCCGAAGTGGTTCGCCTGCGGCCACAGCCCGCTGTGCACCGAGGTCAACCGGCTGGTCAAGTCGGGCGTGGTGGTCGTCGTCGCGGCCGGCAACACCGGCTACGGCAGCCTGCAGACCAAGGAGGGCAGCACCGACGCCTGCCTCGATCTCACCATCAACGACCCCGGCAACGCCGAATACGCGATCACGGTCGGCTCGACCCACCGCGACATGCCGCACGTCTACGGCGTGTCCTACTTCTCGTCCAAGGGCCCGACCGGCGACGGGCGCTGCAAGCCCGACCTGCTCGCGCCGGGCGAGAAGATCCTGTCCTGCGCCGCGCCGAAGAGCAAGCTGGTGCGCAACAACAGCAAGGGCGCCGGCGCCGACGGCGCCGACTGCGCCTATTTCGAAAACAGCGGCACCAGCATGGCCGCGCCGCACGTGAGCGGCGCGATCGCCGCCTTCCTGTCGATCCGCAACGAATTCAAGGGCGAGTCGGAAAAGGTCAAGCGCATCTTCACCTCGACGGCGACCGACCTGGGCCGCGACCGCTATTTCCAGGGCGCCGGCCTGATCGACCTGATGCGCGCCATCCAGTCGGTCTGATTCCGCGCCCAAGCACCCCCCCCGGAGACAAGATGAACGACATCAAAGGCATTCCCTACAGCGCCGTGGAGTTCGACAAGAACGGCAACATCGTCGGCCCGGAGCCGACCGTCGCACAGAACTGCACCGACCTGATCGTCATCTCGCACGGCTGGAACAACAGCCACGAGGAAGCCGAGCGGCTGTACAGCAAACTGTTCGGGAACTTCGTCGACGTCACCGCGCACGACCCGGTGATCGCGCAGCGCAAGATCGCCATCGTCGGCGTGCTCTGGCCGTCCAAGAAATTCAACGAGTTGATGACCCAGCCGGGCGCGGCCAAAAGCGCCGGCGGCGCGGCGGCGTTCGGCGGCTCGGACCAGGACGCCGCCGAGGCGG
>JACMLV010000750.1 GCA_014379395.1 Burkholderiaceae bacterium | reverse complement strand
GATCGGGGCTTGCGGCAGCGTGATGGCCGGTTCGGCTGAGCGCACGGCCACCGGCAACTGCGGCGCGATGGTCGGCGCCTGGCGCGCGACCGGTACGGTCTTCGGCGGCGGCGGAGCCGGCTTCGGCGGCGTCGGCGCCGAGACAAAGCTGATATTGATCACTTCGGGCAGGGCGGCGTGCGCGACCTTGCGCAGCAGGCCGCTTTGCAGCAGGTAAAACAGCACCAGGTGCAGCAGCACGATGGCGGCCAGCGGCCCCAGTTTGGCGCTCCGGGCCTTGAGCGCGGCCAGCAGTTCGCGCGCCAGGCCCGCTTCGTCCGCCTGAGTCATTGGCATCGTCATCGTGTTCATTGGATGGTTCCGTTCAGGCGGTCAACGCGGCGGCGGGGCGTTCGAACACCAGTTCGCGCGCCTTGACGCTGGCGCGGTGCTCGCTCAGCACTTCCTTGGCGCAGGTGTGGCATTTGCCGCAGCAGGTGGCCACGCCCAAGTCGCGCCGCAGCTCGGCGATGGTGTCGAGGCCGGAATCGATGGCCTGGCGGATTTCGCGGTCGGATATGTTGTTGCAGACACAAACAATCATCGTGGCACCTTGAAACGAAGAGGAGGTTGGAAACGAGGGCTCGGCTTTGTTGCTTGTAATTTAATGGGAATCATTCTCATTACGTTTTGTATTCTCCATCAAATTAAAATCCTTTGCAAGCGATTTTGTGGTGCTTGTGCGCCGCCGCAACGCTCCCGCCGACAATATTGTAAATAGAAGTCATTCGCATTACCGTTTATAATGCTATCATCAGTGGTAGGGATTAATATTCGGAAACAGCCGCACTTTTCGCACTGCATCTAACCGCACTGCATCGAACCCTAGCGCCACAACCCATTCTTCAACGGAGGCTTCGCCCATGACACACGCGCCAACCCTGATGAAACTCGACGCCCTGGCGGCGGGCAAGAGCGGCACCGTGGTCCATATCGCGCCGACCGTGCCGGGCCAGCTCGACGACGGCGTCGACTTGGCGCGGCGCCTGATGGAGCTGGGCTTCGTGCCGGGCGAGCGCATCCGCATGCTCAAGCGCGGCCTGCCGGGCGGCGACCCGCTCGCCATCAAGGTCGGCAACGCCACCTTCGCGCTGCGTCGCTTCGAGGCGGCGCATATCTCGATTCAACCGGAATAAATCAATGGGCGCTGCCGAAACATCCTTGCCGGCGGCCACGCGCCAGCCGCTGATCGCCCTGCTCGGCAATCCGAATTGCGGCAAGACCGCCATGTTCAACCGACTCACCGGCGCGCGCCAGAAAGTGGCCAACTACGCCGGCGTGACCATCGAGCGCAAGGAAGGCAGCTTCACCACGCCGGCCGGCTGCCCGGTGCGCCTGCTCGATTTGCCGGGCGCCTACAGCCTGTCGGCCACCACGCCGGACGAGGCGATCACGCGCGACGTGGTGGCTGGCCTGCGCGCCGACGAGCGCACCCCGGACGCCATCGTCTGCGTGGTCGACGCCACCAATTTGCGCCTGAATCTGCGCCTGGTGCTCGAGATCAAGCGGCTCGGCCTGCCGATGGTGCTGGCCTTGAACATGGTCGATGTCGCCAAGAAGCGCGGCCTCAAGATCGACGCCGACCAGCTCGCCAAAGAGCTCGGCATGACGGTGGTCGAGACGGTGGCGGTGCAGGGCGGCGGCGAAAAGTCGCTGCTGCGCGTGATCGACGCCATGCTGCCGCTGCCGGAGACGACGGCCAAGCCGCTGTCGGCGATCGACGCCGTGCCGGTCGAGGAAACCCAGCGCGAAGTGCGGCGCATCCTGGCCGCCGTCAGCAACGACGTGCACGACACCGGCAACCTGACCGAGAAAATCGACGACGTGGTGCTGCATCCGGTGTTCGGCCCGGCGATCCTGGCGCTGCTGATGTTCCTGGTGTTCCAGGCCGTGTTCAGCTGGGCCAACGCGCCGATGGAGATGATCAAGGACGGCGTCGACGGCCTGGGCGAGGCGGTCAAGGCCGGCATGGCCGACGGTCTGCTGCGCAGCCTGCTGGTCGAGGGCATCCTGGGCGGCGCCGGCAGCGTGCTGGTGTTCCTGCCGCAGATTCTGATCCTGTTCTTCTTCATCCTGGTGCTCGAGGATTGCGGCTATCTGCCGCGCGCCGCCTTCCTGCTCGACCGCCTGATGGGCGGGGTCGGCCTGTCCGGGCGCGCCTTCATCCCGCTGCTGTCGAGCTTCGCCTGCGCGATTCCCGGCATCATGGCCGCGCGCACCATCCAGAATCCGCGCGACCGCCTGGTCACCATCATGATCGCGCCCCTGATGACCTGCTCGGCGCGCCTGCCGGTGTACGCCCTGATCATCGCCGCCTTCATTCCCGAGCGCGACGTGGGCGGCTTCGTCAGCCTGCAGGGCCTGGTGCTGTTCACCCTGTATTTCACCGGCATCGCCGCCGCCATGGCGGTCGCCTATTTCATGAAGCGCACCATCGGCGCCAACCGCCAGCAGCCGCTGATGCTCGAACTGCCGAGCTACCACTGGCCGCACCCGCGCAATCTGGGGCTCGGCCTGTGGGAGCGCGCCAAGATTTTCATCTCGCGCGTGGGCACCATCATCCTGGCGCTGATGGTGTTGCTGTGGTTCCTGAGCAGCTTCCCCGGCGCGCCGGAGGGCGCGACCCAGCCGGCCATCTATTACAGCCTGGCCGGCATGGCCGGGCGCGGCCTGGAGCTGATCTTCGCGCCGATCGGCTTCAACTGGCAGATCTGCATCGCCCTGGTGCCGGGGTTGGCGGCGCGCGAAGTGGCGGTCGGCGCGCTCGGCACCGTGTACGCGCTGTCGCAGACCGGCAACGAGCTGGCCAGCTCGCTGACCCCGATCATCGCCGGCTCCTGGAGCCTGGCGACCGCGCTCTCGCTGCTGGCCTGGTACGTGTTCGCGCCGCAATGCATGTCCACGCTCAGCGTGGTCAAGCGCGAAACCAACAGCTGGCGCTATCCGGCGCTGATGGCCGGCTACATGTTCGTACTGGCCTACACCGCCTCGTTCCTGACCTATCGCATCGCCCTGCACTTCGGAGCCTGACCATGTGGCAGTCGTTGATCGTCTTTTGCATCGTCGCGGCGGCCGTGCTGCACCTGTCCGGTAAATACCTGCCGCGGCGCTGGCGCCAGAGCGGCATCGATCTTCTGGCCCG
>JACMLV010000749.1 GCA_014379395.1 Burkholderiaceae bacterium | reverse complement strand
CGCCCTCGCCGGCCCCGGCCCTGACCCAAGCCGCGCCGGACGCCGTGGAAACGCACTACCGCCGCGCCGAGGCGGCCGGCGAAACCGTATTGCGGATCGATGCGCGCCGCTCGCTGATCAGCATCGTGGCGCGGCGCGGCGGCAGACTGGCCCGGCTGGGGCACGACCATGTGATCGCCAGCCGCACGCTGGAGGGCTTCGTCGCGCCGGAACAAGGCCGCGCCGATCTGCGCTTCCGCCTGGATCAACTCACCATCGACGAGCCGGAGCTGCGCGCCGGCGCCGGCCTGGACACAGTCGTTTCCGACGCGGCGCGCGAAGGCACCCGGCGCAACATGCTCGACAAGGTGCTCGACGCCGAACGCTTTCCCGATGTGCTGATCCACGCAACGCGGGTGGCCGGCGCCGATACGCTCGCGGTGGCGATCACCTTGCACGGCGTCACGCGCAGCGTGGATATTCCAGTCGAGATGGAAAGCCGCGCCGGCCCGGCGGCGGACGCGGGCCTGACGGTGAGCGGCGCGACCAGCCTGAAGCAAAGCGACTTCGGCATCACGCCGTTCTCGGTGCTGGGCGGCGCGCTGGCGGTGCAGGACCAGCTCGAACTGCGCTTCAAGATCGTCGCCGCACCGCGCCCGGGCGAATGACATCGGTGACCGGGTGGATCAAGCGGCCACGGATTCGGCTTGCGGCGCCGCCTCGGACGCGAGGCAGCCGGTGTTGATGAACCGGGGCCGGTACAGATAGCCCTGGACGTAGTCGAAGCCGATCGTTCTGGCGAAGGCCAGTTGCGATTCGTGCTCGATTCCCTCCAGGATGGTGCGCTTGCCGGATTCCCGCGCGAACGCGACCAGATGGCGCAAGGCCGCGCAGCGCACCGGATCGTCGACGTGCCCCAGCCACGAGCGGTCGAACTTGAGGAAGTTGACCGTCAACAGGATCGGCAGCGACAGCATGGTGCGCGGCGCGCCGATGTCGTCGAGCGCCAGCTCCAGGCCGGCCGCGGCGAACGCGGCCGCCATCGCCTCGCCGATGTCGGCGTCGTTGATGTCGCTGTTCTCGATGATCTCGACCACCAGGCCGGGCCGGCCGGACAGCAGCGCCACCAACGGGTGGCCGGCGTGGTGGACGCCGGCCTGGAACGCGTCCGGATCGAGGTTGACGAACAGGCGCAGGCCGCCCGCCGGCGCGTGCGCCAGTTGCAGGCGCTTCATCGCGTATTCGACCTGGAACAGCGTCAGCGGACTGGCGTGCAGCGAGTCGAACACCAGTTGCGGCGAGATCGGCGCGCCATGCCCGTCGTAAAACCGCGCCAACGCCTCGTAGCCGACCGGCGCGCCGTCCGCCAGCGAGACGATGGGTTCGTACGAGGCGCCGAAGCGGCGGTGCTCGATCAGATCGAGCAGCACTTGCGTGCTCAGTTTGGAATTCATGCGGGCGGCCACATTAATGAGAATGATTCTCATTGTACTGGCAACATCTCGCCGCCGCTAGTTGTTGTGCTCGCTGCGGGTTTGCCACATGCGCCAGAGCACCCACGCCGCCGCCGCGACGCCGGACAGCATCAGCAGCGCGCCCAGCTTGTGCGCGACGGCGCCGTAGAGCGGCGACTGGTCGATGCGGTGGAACACGCCGAGCAGGTAGATCCAGTCGTGCGGCCCGTCCTCGCCGGTGTGGCCGCCGAGCAGGATCAGGCGCGGCGCTTTGGCGTCGTAGATGTAGGGCGCCAGGTCCATCAGGCTGACGCCGCACCACCACAGGCCGAGGGCGGCGCCGAACGGGTCGCGGTTTTGCCACAGCACGGTGGCGGCGACGATCAGCGGCAGCAGGAGCTGGAACAGGCTGCCGCCGAGTATGGTCATGAACTGGCCGAAGGGGATGAACAGGACGTGGCCCGCCTCGTGGATCGGCAGCAGGATGTTGTGCATGAACGAGCCGCCGAACTCGCCGTAACGGTAATCGAGGTTGGCGAGGCGCACGCCCCAGATGAGAAACAGCGCCGCCAGGACGGCCCGCCCATAGAAGCGCGCGTGGTCGCCACGGCCAGGAATATTGAACAGCCGTTGGCGCAACGCGTCGCGCCAAAAGGACTCGCCGACATCTTCCGTTATCGCTTCTTGGCGAAACGTGGCGCCCGCGTCGTTCCGCCTGGCCCATTTTTCAAAATACAGGCCGCAGGCCGGGCAGCATTCCGGTTTGTCGGTCTCGTCGGGCCGGCGCAGGTGGCCGCACTTCGGACACTTTGAAATCACGATGGTCATGCCAAGCCCGTCCCGGTCGCATGGTTCACTGACCGGACTGTACTCCTCGGGAGCGGGCACGTGCACGGGCAATCCATTGCAGGTTTTCCTGGATGCGCCGCCCCGCCGCGAGCGCGCGCCCGAATCAGGCGGCGCGGGCTTGCCGCGCCAGCTCTTGCAGCGCCCACTCGTCGGCGCAGCGCACCACGTCGCCGATGACGATGATGCTGGGGCTTTGCAGGCCGCTCTCGCGCAACGCGTCCGGCAACTCGCCCAGCGTGGTCAGCAGTTGCCGCTGCCCGGTCCGGCTGGCCGACTGCACCACCGCCACCGGCGTTTCCGGCTTGGCGCCGCCGGCCAGCAGGCCGGCCT
>JACMLV010000748.1 GCA_014379395.1 Burkholderiaceae bacterium | reverse complement strand
CAGGCCGTGGCGGTTGGCGGCCTCCTCCGAGGCCAGCAGGATCGCGCTGGCGCCGTCGTTCACGCCCGAGGCGTTGCCGGCGGTGACGCTGCCGTCGGGCCGCACCACGCCCTTCAGGCGCGCCAGGGTCTCGATGGTGGTGTCGGGGCGCGGATGCTCGTCGGTGTCGAAGATCTTCGCTTCGCCCTTCTTTTGCGCCAGCGCGACCGGCACGATCTCGTTCTTGAACGCGCCGGCGGCGTTGGCGGCGGCCCAGCGTTGCTGGCTGCGCAGCGCCAGCGCGTCCTGGTCGGCGCGGCCAATGCCGAATTCGGCGGCCACGTTCTCGGCCGTCTCCGGCATCGAGTCGATGCCGTGGCTGGCCTTCATCAGCTGGTTCACGAAGCGCCAGCCGATGGTGGTGTCCTCGATCTTGGCGCTGCGCGAGAAGGCGCTGTCGGCCTTGGCCATCACGAACGGCGCGCGGGTCATGCTCTCGACGCCGCCGGCGATGATCAGGCCGGCCTCGCCGGCGCGGATGGCGCGCGCGCCGATGCCGACCGCGTCCATGCTGGAGCCGCACAGGCGGTTGATGGTGCTGCCCGGCACGCCGACCGGCAGGCCGGCCAGCAGCGCCGCCATGCGGGCGACGTTGCGGTTGTCCTCGCCGGCCCCGTTGGCGCAGCCGTACAGCACGTCGTCGACCGAACCCCAGTCGACCCGCGGATTGCGCGCCATCAGCGCGGCGATCGGCAGCGCGCCCAGGTCGTCGGCGCGTACGCCGGCCAGTGCGCCGCCGTAGCGGCCGAAGGGTGTGCGCACCGCGTCACAGATGAATGCATGCTTCAATTGATTTCTCCGTCAGAGTGGGAAGGGGCCGCGCTCAGGCGGTGCGCGGGCGCTTGTCGACGATGCGGCGCGCCTTGCCGGTCAGGCTGCGCTCGATGCTCTCGGAGGCCAGCAGCCGCACCCGGGTCGAGACGCCGACATAGGTCTTGATGTGGTGCTGCAGCTCGCGCGCCAGCGCCTCGGTGTCGAACTGCGACAGCTTGCCGGAGACCTCCGGACGCAGCTCGCCGATCACGTCGAGCTTGTCGAGGTGGCCCTCGCGCGAGATCACCAACTGGTACTGCGGCGCCAGCAGCGGCATCTTCAGGATCAGCTCCTCGATCTGGCTGGGGAACACGTTGACGCCGCGGATGATCAGCATGTCGTCGGAGCGGCCGGTGATCTTGCCGATGCGGCGCATCGAGCGCGAGCTCGGCGGCAGCAGGCGGGTCAGGTCGCGGGTGCGGTAGCGGATGATCGGCAGCGCCTCCTTGGTCAGCGAGGTGAACACCAGCTCGCCCTCGGAACCGTCCGGCAGCACTTCGCCGGTGTCCGGGTCGATGATCTCGGGGTAGAAATGGTCCTCCCAGATCACCGGGCCGTCCTTGCTCTCGATGCACTCGCTGGCCACGCCCGGCCCCATCACCTCGGACAGGCCGTAGATGTCGACCGCGTCGATGCCGGCGCGGGTCTCGATCTCGCCGCGCATGGCGCCGGTCCACGGCTCGGCGCCGAAGATGCCGACCTTGAGCGAGCAGGCGGCCGGGTCGAGGCCCTGGCGCTGGAACTCCTCGACGATGTTGAGCATGTAGGACGGCGTCACCATGATGATGTCGGGCTTGAAGTCGCAGATCAGCTGGACCTGCTTCTCGGTCTGGCCGCCCGACATCGGCACCACCGTGCAGCCGAGCCGCTCGGCGCCGTAGTGGGCGCCCAGGCCGCCGGTGAACAGGCCGTAGCCGTAGGCGATGTGGACCATGTCGCCGGCGCGGCCGCCGGCGGCGCGGATCGAGCGCGCCACCACGTTGGCCCAGGTGTCGATGTCCTTGGCGGTGTAGCCGACCACGGTCGGCTTGCCGGTGGTGCCGCTGGAGGCGTGCACCCGCGAGATTTTTTCACGCGGCACGGCGAACATGCCGAACGGGTAGTTGTCGCGCAACTCCTTCTTGCCGGTGAACGGGAATTTGGCCAGGTCGGCCAGGGTCTTCAGATCGTCCGGGTGGACCCCGGCGGCGTCGAACGCGGCGCGGTAGTGCGCCACGTTGTCGTAGGCGTGGCGTAGCGACCATTGCATGCGCTGCAGTTGCAATGCCTGCAGTTCGTCGATGCTGGCGCGCTCTATCGGTTCAAGGTCGGAAGGGGCGGGTATGCGTTGTACCATCGTTGTCTCCTGTTGTGATTTTTATACTCGGGCGTTGCGATTTCAGACCGGCGTCAATTCCCCTCCGATGCGGTGCGACTTGCCGCGGAACAGGGCGATCAGGCGGCCCTCCTGGTTGCTCACCTTGACGTCGTAGATGCCGCTCTTGCCGGCCAGCGCCTGCTCGCGCGCGTCGGCCGTCAGCACGTCGTGCAGATGGCCCGGCGCCAGATAGTCGATGTGACAGCCGGCGCCGACGGTGATCTGGTTGTAGCTGTTGCAGGCGAAGGCGAAGGCGGTGTCGGCCAGCGCGAAGATGAAGCCACCGTGGCAGCTCTGGTGGCCGTTGAGCATGTCGGCGCGCACCGTCATCGCCATGCGCGCGCGGCCGGGGCCGACGTCCTCCAAGGCGATGCCCATCGCGCGCGCGGCGTTGTCGCGCGCGAGCATGGCGTCGGCGGCGGCGCGGGCCAGCGCCAGCGCTTGCGCTTGCTCGTGCTCGTGCTCTTGTGACTTGTCGTTTGGCTTATTCATGGAAAGCGCCTCCGTTGGCGAGGGTGCGGCGCAGCAGCGGCGCGACCCGGTAGCGGTCTTCGCCGTAGCCGGCGGCCAGGTTGTCGAGCACGCCGACGATGCGCTCCAGGCCGACCGCGTCGGCCCAGGCCAGCGGGCCGCGCGGATAGTTGACGCCCTTTTGCAGCGCCAGATCGGCGCCGGCGGCGCTGCACACGCCCTGGT
>JACMLV010000747.1 GCA_014379395.1 Burkholderiaceae bacterium | reverse complement strand
CCTGGGCGCGCGCGCGCTCAACGAGGCGGTGCCGGCGGCGCTGGCCCTGATTCCATCCGAGCGCCGGCCGCAGGTCACGCACCAGTCGGGCAAGCAGCACGTCGAGGCCCTGCGCGCCGCCTATGCGCAGGCCGGCGTCAGCGCCACCGTGGTCGACTTCATCGACGACATGGCGCGCGCCTACACCGAGGCCGATCTGGTGATCTGCCGCGCCGGCGCCATCACGCTGGCCGAGCTGACCGCCGCCGGCGTGGCGAGCGTGCTGGTGCCGCTGGTGGCCTCGACCACCAGCCACCAGCGCGACAACGCCACCTGGATGGCGCAGCAGCGGGCCGCCGCGCACCTGCCGCAAACGGAGATGAATCCGGCCGCGCTGGCGGCCCTGCTGCAAAAACTGACGCGCGAGGAGTGCCTGACGATGGCGCTGGCGGCGCGCGCGGCCGGCCGGCGCGACGCCAACGAGGCGATCGCGAAGGTATTGGAACAACTGGCATGAACAACCCTGGCAAGAGGCTGAGTAAGTGAAGCATAAAGTTAAAAACATCCATTTCGTCGGCATCGGCGGCAGCGGCATGAGCGGCATCGCCGAGGTGCTGCTCAATCTCGGCTACAACGTGTCGGGCTCGGACCTGGGCGCCGGCGCCGCCACCGAGCGCCTGCAGGGCCTGGGCGCGAAGATCGCCGTCGGCCACGACGCCGCCAACATCGACGGCGCCGACGCCATCGTCACCTCGACGGCGGTGCAGGGCGACAATCCGGAAGTGCTGGCCGGGCGCGCGCGCCACATCCCGATCGTGCCGCGCGCGGTGATGCTGGGCGAATTGATGCGCCTGAAGCGCGGCATCGCCATCGCCGGCACGCACGGCAAGACCACCACCACCAGCCTGGTCGCCTCGGTGCTGGCGCAGGGCGGGCTCGACCCGACCTTCGTCATCGGCGGGCGCCTGAACAGCGCCGGCGCGAACGCCAAGCTCGGCACCGGCGACTACCTGGTGGCCGAGGCCGACGAGTCGGACGCCTCGTTCCTGAATCTGACGCCGATGATCGAGGTGATCACCAACATCGACGCCGATCACATGGAAACCTACGATCACGACTTCGAGAAGCTCAAGCAGGCCTTCGTCCACTTCACGCACCGCCTGCCGTTCTACGGCCGCGCCATGCTGTGCATCGACGATCCGCACGTGCGCGCCATCATCCCGATGATCTCCAAGCCGGTCACCACCTACGGCTTCCACGAGGAGGCCCAGGTGCGCGCGGTGAACGCGCGCGCGGTCGGCCTGGAGATGCATTTCACCGTGCTGCAGGACGAGTACCCGGACCTGGACGTGGTGCTCAACCAGCCCGGCATGCACAACGTGCAAAACGCCTGCTCGGCGATCGCCATCGCGCGCGAGATCGGCATTCCCGACGCGGCCACCCAGCAGGGCCTGGCCGAATTCGCCGGCGTCGGCCGCCGCTTCACGCGCTACGGCGAGGTGGCGCTCAAGGACGGCGGCGCCTTTGCGCTGGTCGACGATTTCGGCCACCACCCGGTCGAGACCGAGGTCACGCTGGCGGCCGCGCGCGCCGCCTATCCGGGGCGGCGCCTGGTGCTGGCGTTCCAGCCGCACCGCTACAGCCGCACGCGCGACCTGTTCGAGGATTTCGTCAAGGTTCTGGGCAGCGTCGACGTGTTGGTGCTGGCCGAGGTCTACGCCGCCGGCGAGGCGCCGGTGGTGGCCGCCGATGGCCGCGCGCTGGCGCACGCGCTGCGCGCCCGCGGCAAGATCGAGCCGATCTTCGTCGAGGCGATCGCCGACATGCCCGACACGATCATGAGCGTGGTGCGCGACGGCGACGTCGTCATCACCATGGGCGCCGGCTCGATCAGCGCCGTGCCGGCCAAACTCACCACATATGCAAAGGTCTGACGTGAGCCAACTTTCCCCTTCCGAAATCGCCGCCCTGGGCAAGGTCGGCGTGCTGTTCGGCGGCAGTTCCGCCGAGCGCGACATCTCGATCATGTCCGGCACCGGCGTGCTGGCCGCCCTGAGGGGCAAGGGCGTCGACGCGCACGCCTTCGATCCGGGCTTGCGCAGCCTGGCCGAGCTGGCGGCCGAGAAATTCGACCGCGTCTTCATCGCGCTGCACGGCCGCTTCGGCGAGGACGGCAGCATCCAGGGCGCGCTCGAGCTGCTCGGCATCCCCTACACCGGCAGCGGCGTGATGGCCTGCGCGGTCGGCATGGACAAGATCTACACCAAGTTGATCTGGCTGATGGCCGGCCTGCCGACGCCGAAATACGCGCGCATCGACCCCGCCACCGACCTGGCCGCCGTGGTCGCCGAGCTGGGCCTGCCCTTGATCGTCAAGCCGCCGAACGAGGGCTCGACGATCGGCATCACCAAGGTCGGCGCGGCCGGCGAGCTGGCCGAGGCCTACCGCGTCGCCGCCGGCTTCGACGACGTGGTGCTGGCCGAGCAGTTCATCACCGGGCGCGAATTCACCGTCGCGGTGCTGGGCGCGGGCGCCACCGCGCGCGCGCTGCCGACGGTCGAGATCGTCGCGCCGGCCGGCAATTACGACTACCAGAACAAGTACTTCAACGATTCGACCAAGTACTTCTGCCCGGCGCTGCTCGACCACGACACGGCCGAGCGCATCGAGAACCTGGCGGTGCGGGCCTACCGCGCCCTCGATTGCGAAGGCTGGGGCCGCGTCGACGTGCTGCTGCGCGAGAGCGACAACGAGCCGTTCCTGCTGGAGGTGAACGCCGCGCCCGGCATGACCGGCCACTCGCTGGTGCCGATGGCGGCGCGCGCGCTCGGCATCCAGTATGACGACCTGTGCGTCGAGATCCTGCGCACGGCGCGCCTGAAGATGCACAAGGGGAAGGCATAACCATGTGGCACGACGCCAAAGCCTTGAACGCCACCGCCAACGCCTTGCTGGCGCTGGTGCTGCTGGCGTGCGCGGGCGGCGGCCTCTGGTGGCTGGCGCAGCAGCCGATGTTCGCGCTGCGCACGGTGCGCGTCGAGACGCTCGACCAGGCCGAGCTGCGGCATGTGAACCACCTGACCCTGCGCAACGGCACGCTGGGCAAGATCAAGGGCAATTTTTTCACGGCCAACCTGGACAGCGTGCGGCAGGCCTTCGAGTCGGTGCCCTGGGTGCGCCGGGCGGCGGTGCGGCGCGAGTGGCCCGACCAGCTGATCGTCGCGCTGGAAGAGCACGAGGCGATGGGCACCTGGGGCGAGGACGGCCGCCTGCTGTCGGTCAAGGGCGATGTCTTCACCGCCAACCTGGCCGAGGCGGAGGAGGACCACGCGCTGCCCGAACTGTCCGGCCCGAACGGCAGCGAGAAGGAGGTGCTGGCCCGCTTCGCCGAGCTGCGCGACTGGTTCGCGCCGCTCAAGCTGGTGCCGCAGGCGCTCGAACTGTCTGAGCGCTACGCGTGGACGGTCAAGCTCGACAACGGCATGAGCGTGGCGCTGGGGCGCGAGCAAAGCCGCAACACGCTGGCCGAGCGGGTCGCGCGCCTGGCCGGGATTTATCCGCAGCTCACGCAGCGGCTCGACAAGATCGACACGATCGACATGCGGTATCAGAATGGCCTGGCCCTGAGCGCGGCCGGGATGCAGATCGCGGCCGATGGCAAGCGGCCGGCGGGAGTGCCTGGGAAGCCGGCCAATCACAATAATTTCAAGCCAAACGGCAAGCACATACAGTAGGCGCAGATATGACAAAAGACGCAAAAAACCTGATCGTCGGTCTCGACATCGGCACCGCCAAGGTGGTGGCGGTGGTGGCCGAGGTGATGCCCGACGGGCGCCACGAGGTGATCGGGCTCGGCCAGCACGAGTCGAAGGGCCTGAAGAAGGGCGTGGTGGTCAACATCGAGGCCACGGTCGAATCGATCCAGGCCGCGCTCGAGGAGGCCGAGTTGATGGCCGATTGCAAGATCCGCAACGTCTACGCCGGCATCGCCGGCAGCCATATCCGCAGCTTCAATTCGAGCGGCATGGTGGCCATCAAGGACAAGGAAGTGACGGCGGCCGACGTGGCGCGCGTGATCGAGACGGCCAAGGCGGTCAACATCCCGACCGACCAGCAGCTGCTGCACACGGTGCCGCAGGAGTTCATCGTCGACAGCCAGGAGGACGTGCGCGAGCCGATCGGCATGAGCGGCATCCGCTTGGAGGTCAAGGTGCACATCGTCACCGGCGCGGTGTCGGCGGTGCAGAACATCGTCAAGTGCGTGCGCCGCTGCGGGCTGGAGGTCTCCGACCTGATCCTGCAGCCGATGGCCTCGGCCGACGCGGTCTTGACGTCCGACGAGAAGGAACTCGGGGTGGTCCTGATCGACATCGGCGGCGGCACCACCGACATCGCGGTGTTCTCCGACGGCGCGATCCGCCACACGGCGGTCATCCCGATCGCCGGCGACCAGATCACCAACGACATCGCGATGGCGCTGCGCACGCCGACCTCGGAGGCCGAGGAGATCAAGATCCGCTACGGCGTGGCCAAGCAGGTGCTGGCCGATCCGGGCGAGTCGCTCGAGGTGCCGGGCCTGGGCGACCGCCCGCCGCGCACCCTGTCGCGCCAGGCGCTGGCGGCGGTGATCGAGCCGCGCGTCGAGGAGTTGTTCGCGATGGTGCACCAGGTGGTGCGCGAGTCCGGCTACGAGGGCGTGCTCTCGTCGGGCATCGTGCTCACCGGCGGCAGCGCGATCATGCCCGGCATGGTCGAGATGGCCGAGGACATCTTCCTCAAGCCGGCGCGCCTGGGCACGCCGGACTACCGCGGCCAGCTGGCCGACGTGGTGCGCAGCCCGCGCTACGCGACCGTCCTGGGCCTGCTGCTGGAGGCGAAAAAACAGTATCTGCGCGGCCACATCGTGACGCGCCAGGACGGTTCGGTGAAGGCGGTCTGGCAGCGCATGAAGGAATGGTTTCTCGGGAATTTCTAACGGTTTCAGCGGTACAGATTCAGGTTGTAGATTTGGTTCGGACGTTCGCGGCACGGGTAACGGCATTCAGTAAGAAGCACACACATAAAATTTTTCAATTAACCGCTGTTTTCAATCCCCAGCTCTCCCACGGATGTGAGGCCTGGCGCTTGAAAACCGCATCTGATAGAGGAGCACGTCATGGAATTCGATATGGTCGATAACGCCGCCTTAGGCACCGTCATCAAAGTGGTCGGCGTCGGCGGCGCCGGCGGCAACGCGGTGCAACACATGATTAACAAGGGCGTGGCCGGGGTCGAGTTCATCGCCGCCAACACCGACGCCCAGGCGCTGGCCAACTCGAAGGCGCACAACATCATCCAGATCGGCGACACCGGCCTGGGCGCCGGGATGAAGCCGCAGGTCGGGCGCCAGCTGGCCGAGGAATCGCGCGGCCGCATCGAGGACGCGCTGCGCGGCGCGCACATGGTGTTCATCGCCGCCGGCATGGGCGGCGGCACCGGCACCGGCGCCGCCCCGATCGTGGCCGAGATCGCCAAGCAACTCGGCGCCCTGACGGTGGCGGTGGTGTCCAAGCCGTTCTCCTACGAGGGCCAGAAGTGCATGGACATCGCCGACGAGGGCCTGGAGGCGCTCAGCGAGCACGTCGACTCCCTGATCATCATCCTGAACGAAAAGCTGGAGGAGATCTACGAGGACGAGAGCATGCTCGACTGGATGCAGCACGCCGACGACGTGCTCAACAACGCGGTGGCAGGGATCGCCGAGATCATCAACGTGCCGGGCCACATCAACGTCGACTTCAACGACGTCAAGACCATCATGGGCGAGCAGGGCAAGGCCATGATGGGCACCGCCACCGCCTCCGGCGTGGACCGCGCCCGCATCGCCGCCGAGCAGGCGGTCGCCTCGCCGCTGCTCGACGGCATCGACCTGTCCGGCGCGCGCGGCGTGCTGGTCAACGTCACCGCCAGCCGCGGCCTGAAGGGCAAGGAAATCAAGGAAGTCATGGCCGCGGTGCGCGCCTTCGCCGCGCCGGACGCGTCGATCGCGCAGGGCATCGCCTACGACGACGAGATGGGCGACAACATCCGCGTGACGGTGGTGGCGACCGGCCTGGGCCGCGCCAAGAAGTCGATCCAGCTGGTGCAGCAGCCGGTGCTGCGCACCGGCACCCACAACGCGCCGTTGACGCCGTCGGCCTCGATGGGCGGCGCGCAGGCGACCGCCGTCAGCGTCGGCATGACGGTGCCGGCGCAAGCCTTCGACGGCATGAAGGCGCCGGCGGTGTGGCGTCGCGAATCGGCTTCCGAGCAGGTGCGCGCGATGGAAAAGAACGGCATGGAAACCTACGACATCCCGGCCTTCCTGCGCAAGCAAGCCGACTAAGTCCAGGCTAAGTCCAAGTCGTCCCGGCGCGGACGCGCAATCGCTGCGGCGGTTGCGCGTCCGCGTTTTGCTTTTTGGACGTGGATTTGGCCGCTCGCTTTGCTGCTGTTTTGGGCGCCCGTTTTGCCCGGGTTTGCGTTTTCGGGCGTGTTCAGCAGGAATGAAAAGAGTCAGGCATACTGCTCCGGCATGCCGCGCCCGGCGCGGTTTTTTTCGTTTTCACGCAAGCACATAGGAGACAACATGACCATCAAAATCGGCGACACCCTGCCAGCGGGCAGCCTGTCCGAATTCATCGAAGCGGCCACCGAAGGCTGCGCGCTCGGCCCGAACACCTTCCAGGTTCAAGACCTGGTCAAGGGCAAGACCGTCGCCATCTTCGGCTTGCCGGGCGCCTACACGCCGACCTGCTCGGCGCAGCACGTGCCGGGCTATGTCGCCAACGCGGCCGCGCTCAAGGCCAAGGGCGTCGATGAAATCTGGTGCGTATCGGTCAACGACGCGTTCGTGATGGGCGCCTGGGGCCGCGACCAGAAGGCCACCGGCGTGGTGCGCATGATGGCCGACGGCAACGCCGACTTCAGCCGCGCGCTGGGCCTGGACGCCGACTTCAGCAAGTTCGGCATGGGCACCCGCTCGCAGCGCTATTCGATGCTGGTCGTCGATGGCGTGGTCAAGCAGTTGAATGTCGAGCAGGGCGGCAAGTTCGAGGTGTCGAACGCCGAGACGCTGCTGGCGCAACTGGGCTGAGCTTTATTTAGGCAGGTGTGAAAAACGGCGCTTCGGCGCCGTTTTGTTTTTCCGCCCCGCCGGTCCGGCGCCGCCCCGCGACCCGCGCGAGCGCCCGCGCACGTTCTTCCGCCGCACCTCCGGCGGTTTCTTCCCTTCCATCAACAGCGCCACCCCGCGGCTTGATGTTCCATAAATGGGTTCTCGATACAGGGACCGGATGGGCAATGCCGGGGTGGCGGCGCGGTCGTAGTTAGAACGATTCATGAAGGAAGTCGTCCTTTTATTGGAGACCACGTCCGTGATCGACGCCAACCTACTGGCCTACCTGCTGAGCGCGGCGGTGAAATTTTCGGGTTTGCCCGCCATACCTGTCGACCAGTTGCCGCCGATCCGCTTGGTGCCGGCGGACGATATCGCAAGCAAGGTTTGCCCGGACGAAAAGAGCCGCTGCGCCGGGCTTGTCGCCGTGTTTGACACGGATGACTACGTCATCCTGGTTCGCGATTCCCTCGACCTGGAAACGACTTTCGATAATTCCTTTCTACTGCACGAGTTGGTGCATGTGCTGCAATTCAAATCCCGCGGCGCGGCGATGTTCAGCAATTGTCCGACTGCGATCCGGACCGAAAGCGAAGCCTACAAGGCTCAGAATGCGTACTTGCAACATGAGGGCCAGTTTGCCCGCTTCGGCGAAGGCCTCAGATTCGCCACCTGCGGCGCGCAGCGGGACGCGTTGACGCTGCGCGACATGATGGTCGCGCCGGGACGCGGGTCGCCTGACAAAGCGGAAGCCAAAGCAAATTGAGCGCGGCGCGCCCCGGCGGGCGGGGGAAGGCGGCGCGCGGGTCGCTGGCGTTGATTTTTTCTGTCTGTGCAGCAACCAACATCAGTTGGATGCATTGCAACGTGGCTTTTTCGCATCGGATTTTGCGCTGGCGCACACGCTTTCTGGCGCCGTCGTGCAAGGCGGCAACTTGCTATAATCGCCCGATGCTTAAACAACGCACACTTAAACAAATGGTTCGCACCACTGGTGTCGGCCTGCATTCCGGGCGCAAGGTCGAGCTGACGCTGCGCCCGGCCGCGCCCGACACCGGCATCGTGTTCCGGCGCGTCGACCTCGAACCGGTGGTGGAATTCCCCGCCAGCGCGGGCGTGGTCGGCGACACCCGCATGGCCTCGGTGCTGGTCAAGGACGGGGCGCGCGTGTCGACCGTCGAGCACCTGATGTCGGCGGCGGCCGGGCTCGGCATCGACAACCTGTATGTCGACTTGTCGGCCGAGGAGATTCCGATCATGGACGGCTCGGCCTCGTCGTTCGTGTATCTGTTGCAGCAGGGCGGCGTGTTGGAGCAGGACGCGGCCAAGAAGTTCATCCGCGTGCTCAAGACCGTCGAGGTGCGCGACGGCAAGGGCGCGGCCGAGAAATGGGCCAGCCTGAGTCCCTACGAGGGCTTCAAGCTCGATTTCTTCATTGAATTTAATCATCCGGCCGTCGACGGCACCACCCAGCGCGCCCAGGTCGATTTCGGCGACGTGTCCTATGTGCACGACGTGGCGCGCGCGCGCACCTTCGGCTTCATGCAGGACGTCGAGAGCCTGCGCGGCATGGGGCTGGCGCGCGGCGGCTCGCTCGAGAACGCGATCGTGATGGACGAGTACCGCATCCTCAATTCGGACGGCTTGCGCTACGAGGACGAGTTCGTGCGGCACAAGATTCTCGACGCGATCGGGGATTTGTATCTGGTCGGCCATCCGCTGCTGGCCCACTACACGGCGCACAAGTCGGGCCACGCGATGAACAACCTGCTGCTGTTGGCCTTGCTGGCCCGGCCGGACGCCTACGAGATCGTCTCGTTCGACACCAACGAGGCGGCGCCGCCGTCCTACCTGCGCCAGATGGCCAGGGAGTGGGCGCTCACCTGAGCGGCGTCGCTGCGGCGCCCTTCCCGCCGCAAATATTCTAGCGGCGCCGCTCGACCATCGCGCGCAGGGCCGCGATCAGGGTCTTGTTTTGTTCCGAGGCGGGCAGCGCGTCGCCCAGCGCGGCGAAGGCCGACACCGCCGAGCCCGGCAACACCAGTTGCCGCGTGTGCACCACCGGCGCCAGGCTCTTCGTCACTTGCACCTTCAGCTTGATGGCCGTGATCTGCCAGCCGCGCGCCTGCAAGCCGGCCTGCAGCTTCGGCAATTGCTGCTTGAGCTTGGCCGCCACGGCCGCGTTGGGCGTGGCCAGCACCAGCTGGGTGTCCTCGAACTGGAGGATGTCGCAGTTTTGGAACATGGTCGGCAGGGTGGCGGCGCAATCTTTTTGCAGCGCCACCATCCGCGTCACCGTCGGCATCAGGGCCGCCATCGTGCTGTTGCCGCGCAGGAAGTCGGTGGCGCCGCTGGCGGGCGGGGCCTTCTTGCCGCGCACGCTGTTGAATGGGGTGGAAAATCGCATTGCCCGAACATATCACAGCTAGCCCATTCGTGACGAGCCCGCCAGCGCCGGCGCCAAGGATGGGTCCGAATTGACACCCGCCGGGGCGGGTTTCGCGACATTGTTTGTCATTGCGCTATTGTTATCCCGGCCAATAACCCAATTTGGGCCGGGGCGCATGATAAAATCAGCGTCCTTTTGCCCTGTCGAACTCTGTTTCGCGGTGCGTTTTGCCCCGACGGAGCTTTTTTAACGGCGTTTTTTCAAGAATCCAAGCATGTCATTACTGACCCAGATTTTCGGCAGCCGCAATCAGCGTCTGCTCAAGCAATACCAAAAAACGGTGCGCGAGATTAACGCGCTCGAGCCGGTCATTGAAAAGCTGTCGGATGCCGAGCTGCAAGCGAAGACGCCCGCCTTCAAAGAGCGCATCGCCGCCGGCGAAACCCTCGACACCCTGTTGCCCGAGGCGTTCGCCGTGTGCCGCGAGGCCAGCAAGCGCGTGCTGCGCATGCGCCACTTCGACGTCCAGCTGATCGGCGGCATGACGCTGCACTTCGGCAAGATCGCCGAAATGGGCACCGGCGAGGGCAAGACCTTGATGGCGACGCTGCCGGCCTACCTGAACGCCTTGTCCGGCAAGGGCGTGCACATCGTCACCGTCAACGACTACCTGGCCCAGCGCGACGCCGAGACGATGGGGCGCCTGTACGGCTGGCTCGGCCTGACGACCGGCGTCAACCTGTCGCAGATGGAGCACAGCGCCAAGCAGGCCGCCTACGCGTCCGACATCACCTACGGCACCAACAACGAATTCGGTTTCGACTACCTGCGCGACAACATGGTGTTCGAAGCCGGCGAGCGGGTCCAGCGCAGCCTGAGCTTCGGCATCGTCGACGAGGTCGACTCGATCCTGATCGACGAGGCGCGTACGCCGTTGATCATTTCCGGCCAGGCCGAGAACCACACCGACCTGTATTACAAGATCAATGAATTGCCGGGCCGCCTGACCCTGCAAATCGGCGAAGAAACGCCGGACGGCAAGGGCAAGATCGAAGTGCCGGGCGACTACACCAAGGACGAGAAGGCGCACCAGGTGCTGCTGACCGAGGCCGGCCACGAAAAGGCGGAGGGCATCCTGACCGAGATGGGCCTGCTGCCGGAGGGCGCCTCGCTCTACGAATCGGCCAACATCACGCTGGTGCACCACCTGTACGCGGCGCTGCGCGCGCACGCGCTGTACTTCAAGGACCAGCATTACGTGGTGCAAAACGGCGAAGTCGTCATCGTCGACGAATTCACCGGCCGCCTGATGACGGGCCGGCGCTGGTCGGACGGCCTGCACCAGGCGGTCGAGGCGAAGGAGGGCGTGCGCATCCAGAACGAGAACCAGACCCTGGCCTCGATCACGTTCCAGAACTATTTCCGCATGTACGGCAAGCTGGCCGGCATGACCGGCACCGCCGACACCGAAGCCTACGAGTTCCAGGAAATCTACGGCCTGGAAACGGTCGTCATTCCGCAAAACCGTCCGTTGCAGCGCAAGGACCGCCAGGATCAGGTCTACAAGAGCGCCAACGAGAAGTACAACGCGATGCTGCTCGACATCCGCGACTGCTACGAGCGCGGCCAGCCGGTGCTGGTCGGCACCACCTCGATCGAGAATTCGGAACTGCTGTCGGGCATCCTGAATACCGCCAAGCTGCCGCACAACGTCCTCAACGCCAAGCAGCACGCGCGCGAAGCGGAAATCATCGCCCAGGCCGGCAGCCCGCAGGCGATCACCATCGCCACCAACATGGCCGGCCGCGGCACCGACATCGTGCTCGGCGGCAGCGTCGAGAAGCAGATCCAGCTGGTCGAGCAGAACGCCGCCCTGTCGGACGCCGACAAGGCGTTTCAATCGCAAAAGCTGCGCGACGAGTGGCAGTCGCTGCACGAGCGCGTGGTGGGCGCCGGCGGCCTGCACATCATCGGCACCGAGCGCCATGAATCGCGCCGCGTCGACAACCAGTTGCGCGGCCGTTCCGGCCGCCAGGGCGATCCGGGTTCGTCGCGCTTCTACCTGTCGCTCGACGACGCGCTGCTGCGCATCTTCGCCGGCGACCGCGTGCGCGCCATCATGGACCGCCTGAAGATGCCGGAAGGCGAGCCGATCGAGGCCGGCATCGTCTCGCGCTCGATCGAATCGGCGCAGCGCAAGGTCGAGGCGCGCAACTTCGACATGCGCAAGCAGCTGCTCGAATACGACGACGTCGCCAACGACCAGCGCAAAGTGATCTACCAGCAGCGCAACGAGCTGCTCGAGACGACCGACATCTCCGAGATGATCGCCTCGCTGCGCCACGGCGTGTTCACCGACCTGGTGCGCACCTTCGTGCCGGCCGAGTCGGTCGAGGAGCAGTGGGACGTCAAGGCACTGGAAGCGACGCTGGCGAGCGAATGGCAGATCGAATTGCCGCTCGGCGAAATGCTGGCGGCCGAGCCCAACCTGACCGACGAGGACTTGCTCGAGCGCGTGCTGGGCGCGGCCGACGCCGTCTACCAGATGAAGATCGACATCGTCGGCAAGGAAGCGTTTGGCGGCTTCGAGCGCAGCGTCATGCTGCAAAGCGTCGACAGCCACTGGCGCGAACATCTGGCCGCCTTGGATCACCTGCGCCAGGGCATCCACCTGCGCGGCTACGCGCAGAAGAACCCGAAGCAGGAATACAAGCGCGAGGCGTTCGAACTGTTCGCCCAGATGCTCGACATGATCAAGAACGACGTCACCAAGCTGGTCATGACGGTGCGCATCCAGTCGCGCGAGGAAATCGACGCGGCCGACTTGGCGATGCAGCAGCCACAGCTGGAAAACGTGCACTACCAGCACGCCGACTACGATCCGAACGCGGCGCCGGAGGAGCTGCTGGCGCCGGTCGACACCGGCGACGAGCGCGCCAACGTGCCGGTCAGCGCGGGCGTCAAGGTCGGCCGCAACGATCCATGCCCTTGCGGCAGCGGCAAGAAATACAAGCAGTGCCACGGCAAGCTCGCGTAACGCGGCTTGAAGGGTGAAAAGGGGCGGGAGGATGCGAATCCTCCCGCCCTTTTTTCATGTTTCACCGCCATATTGGCATCGGCTGTCGTGCAATCTTTACTGCTGGCGATCCGCCGCCCGGAAGCGGGCGATGCGTTCGGCGTCGCCCGGGTGCGAGCTGAAGAAGTCGAGGATTTCTTCTTCCTCCTCCTCCCCGTCGTCCGGTGCGGCCGCGTCGGCTTGCTCGAGAGCCTCGTCGGGCGTCACGCCGTCGGCATCGTCTCCGTCCTGTTCGTCGCCGCCGGCGCGCGTCGCCGCGATGGTTTCAAACAGGACCGCCATCGGTTCCAGCGGGCGCGAATTGGCGCGCATCATGTCGATCGCGTACTGGTCGGCCTCGCGCTCGAAGTCGCGCGAATAGCGTTGCGTGAGCAGGATCGCCGGCGCCGCCGACAGCGTGCTCGAGACGTCGCCGACCCATAGGTTGAGCATGATGCCGAGGCCGAGCGCTTGCAGGATTTGTCGGGTCGAGTGGTGGCGCTGGACGTGGCCGAGTTCATGGCTCAGCACGCCAAGCAGGGCCTCGTCCGAGTCCGCCAGCCGCACCATGTCGTCGGTGAGGACGATGACGCCGTTGGGCAGCGCCAGCGCGTTCGGGCCGATGGCGCCGGCGCGGAATTCGAGCCGGTACGCGGTCTGTTCGCCGCGCGGCTGGCGCAGCGCCGCGAACTGTTCGCGCAGCCGCGTCTGGTAGGCGGCGGACAGCCTGGACGG